>JANMHL010000002.1:0-6712 GCA_031375125.1 Novosphingobium sp.
ACTTTCAGCGTCACCCGGCCCGGTTCATCGGCGGTCGGCCACAGGATCACTTTGACCCCGTTGGCATAGTCGATCTGCTTGATTTCCAGCAGGCCGGTTGGCTTGATCGCCAGCGGTTCAGACGGCTTGCCAATCGCTGGCAGGTCAGAGAAATTGACGCTGGAGGCGGCCAGCCGCGAGGCGCCACTGGCCTTTGCCGGGGCGGTCAGCGCCAGTTTGAGCGCAGCGGCTGTGCCTTCCCCGGCTTGCGGCGTGACATAGACCGCGCGGGTCACACTGCCGCGGAACATTGCCTTGGTGCTGGCCAGAATGTTGGCAGGCGTAAACAGCGGGATCGACTTGCGGAAGATCGTCTGCACCACTTCGGGCGAGGCAATCGTTTCCCGGATATCGAGCGCGCTGACCATATCATCGGCCAGTTTTGCCCCGGGCAGCAGGCGGCGCTGTTCGACACTGCTTTCGAACGCGACGGCGAATTCCTTGGCCTCGCGGTCAATCTCTTCCTGCGTTGGCGGGCGCAGCATCGCATCGGCGATTACGCTGCGGGTATCAGCAACGGCAGTCTTCCAATCGGCGCCCAAGGGCGTGATCGAGACATAGGTCGCATCGGCTGACCGCACGACCTTGTCCTTGCTGACCTGCGCCGCCAGGAAACTGCCACCGGCGCGGGCCTTTGCCTCAAGCCGCCGGTTGATGATCGCCTGGGCCAGGCTGTCGACCATGATCCCCTGATTATAGACCACGGTATCGCGGACCGGCCGCCACGGCCGCATCACCGCATAGGTGAACGAGCGCGGCAGATCCGCTTCAACAATCACGCGGGTCTGGCCAATCGGGACGATGCCGGTGGCGCCCTTGGGTGGCAGTGGATCGCCAAACGCCGGTTCAGGTGTGCGCGGGCCGACGCCTTTCCAATCGGCAAACCACTTGCCAACCGAGGCTTCCATTGCCGCCGGATCGATATCGCCAACCACGATCACCACCGCGTTTTCGGGGCGGTACCAGCGCTGGTGATAGGCCCGGATGCTGGCCTGATTGGCCCCGTTCAGCGTTGCTTCGGTCCCGATCACCGGGCGCACCGCCAACTTTTGCCCAGCGAACAACGTTTCCTGGCTCTGTTCAAACACCCGGTTGGCCTTGCCGCCGCGCTCACGCATTTCGGCCAGCACGATCGGCACGTCGGTGCGGACATTCTGTTCGGACAGCGTCGGGGCGATCATCATCCCGGACAGCAGCTTCATGCTCTCATCAACCGAAGCCTCAGTCGCGTTGGGCAGATCGAGCTTGAAGGTAGTTGCAATTGGCGATGTTTCGGCATTGGTATCGCTGCCAAAGGTCGCGCCCATTTTTTGCCAGGTGGTGATCGCCTCACCATCGCCGAGATACTTTGACTGGCGGAACAGCAGGTGTTCGAGGAGGTGCGAGAACCCGCGCTCGCTGTCCTGTTCAAACATCGAGCCGACATCCATCCGGACCCGGATCGAAACTTGCCCCGGCGGCACCCCGTTTTTGCGCACGACATAGCGAACGCCGTTAGGCAGTTCGCCAAATTTCCATTCCTTGTCGATCGGAATATCGCTGCAACGATAAAGCCACGGCGCGGATGGATCACACTTGGCCGGCACCGCCTTGGCCGGAGCCGCGCGGGCCGCAGCCGGCCGCTTGCCCTTGGGCGTCGCCGCATCCAACGCAGGGGTCGCGATCATCGCAAAAGCGGGAAGGATCAGGGCGAAGCTGCGCAGCGCGCGAAGAGGCTTGAACATAGGGGACGGACTATAAGCGGGGGTTTTGTGAAGGGCTAGTGAATAGCGCGAGCTGGCGCCCAATCAGATAGCCCAACTTCACGCCGCCCAAGCACGCACCCCCTTGCCCCGGCCCCCCGCCAACCCTACATCCCACTCATGTTCATCGAAACCGAAACCACGCCCAATCCTGCCACGCTCAAGTTCCTGCCCGGGCAGGAAGTGATGTATGCCGGCACCCGCGATTTTCGTGACGACACGGATGCGCAGGCCAGTCCGCTGGCGACCGCGCTGTTCGATCTGGGCGATGTTACCGGCGTGTTGTTCGGGCGTGATTTTGTAGCGGTTACGGCGGGCGAAGGATCGGACTGGTCGGCGCTGAAGCCGCAGGTTGTTGCGGTGCTGCTCGATCATTTTGTGATGCAGGCCCCGCTGTTCCATGCGCCAACCGCTGGCGGGATCGTGGTTCCGGCTGAAGACGAAGACTACGGCGATGATCCGGCCCACGCCGATGTGATCGCGCAGATCAAGGAATTGATCGAAACCCGGGTCCGCCCGGCCGTCGCCAATGATGGCGGCGATATCGTCTATCGCGGGTTCAAGGACGGCGTGGTCACCCTGGCGATGCAGGGCGCTTGCGCCGGTTGCCCCAGCTCCACCGCCACACTCAAAAACGGGATCGAGACGCTGCTCAAGCACTATGTGCCCGAAGTCCACGAAGTGCGCGCTGCCTGAATTTCGTTCTCCGTCCCAAGCCTCCTCCCCCAAACCTCGTCATTGCGAGCGTAGCGAAGCAATCCAGAGTTTCGCAAACCGCCCTAGGTTGCTTCGCTACGCTCGAAATGACGGACCACCTCTAAGAGGAAAATCCCATGTCCCAGCCGCTTCCCGATGCTTCGCTTGATCAACTGTTCCGCACGGCCCGCACGTATAATGGCTATCTCGATCAGCCGGTGTCGACCGAGCAGTTGCACGCGCTGTGGGATCTGATGAAGATGGCCCCGACCAGCGCCAACCAGTTGCCCGCGCGGCTGGTCTGGGTGACCACGGACGAGGCCAAGGCCAAGCTGGCGGCCTGCACAATGCCGGCCAATGGCGCCAAGATTCTGACGGCACCGGTATCGGTGATCGTGGCGATGGATATGCAGTTCCACGAACAGCTGCCGTGGCTGTTCCCCCACGCCGATGCCAAATCGTGGTTCGTCGGCAACGATGCGCTGCGCGAAAAATCGGCGTTCCTCAACACCACGCTGCAGGCTGGATATTTCATAATGGCGGCGCGCGCGCTGGGGCTGGATACCGGGCCGATGACCGGGTTTTCCAACGAAGCAGTTGATACTGCGTTCTTTGCCGAACAGCCGGATTACAAGTCGGTGATGATCTCGACGCTGGGCTATGGCGATCCGGCCAGCATCTTTGATCGCAGCCCGCGCCCGGATTTCGATACTTTCAATCGCATGGCCTGAGGCGCTAAACACGCCGGTATGAGAACTCTGGTGATCGATTGCGCGACCGAGGCTTGCTCGGTCGCCCTGTTTGACAGCGACACGCTGATCGCCGGGGAATGCCGCGTGCTGGGGCGCGGCCATGCCGAACAGCTGATCCCGATGATCGCCGCGCTGCCGGACAAGGGCCGCGCTGACCGGATCGTCGTGGCGCTGGGTCCGGGCAGCTTTACCGGGGTCCGCGTTGGGCTGGCCGCCGCCCGCGCTTTGGCCTTTGCCTGGGGAGCCGAGCTGGCGGGTTATCCCACGCTGGCGCTGGTCGCGGCGATGGCCCGCGCGGCCCATCCCGGCGAAGCGGTCACGGCGGCGATGACCGGCGGGCACGGCGAATGGTTCGTGCAGCAGTTCGACGGCGATGGCGCCGCCCTTGCTCCGCTTTTTTCACGCACTCCGGCTGAGGCCGCGGCGCAGTGCCAAACCGGACTGGTTGCGGGCAGTCAGGCCGAAGCTTTGGTCGCGCTGCGCGGCCATGGCACCGCTCTGCCGCTGTTGCCCGATGCCCGCCAGTTCGCGCTGCTGCGCCCCGCAGACCTGACCACTGATACCGCCCCGCTGTATGGCCGCGGCCCCGATGCACGCCTACCCGGAGCCGCCGCTTGACCGCGCCGGGGGATGATATCGACCGGCTGATGGCGGTGATGCAGAGCGCCTTCGATCCGGCCTTTGGCGAGGCCTGGAACCGGCGGCAAGTCGAAGACGCGTTGCTGCTCGGCCATTCACACTACGCGCTGCTGGGCGCCCACGGCGGGGAACCTGCGGGCGGTGAACCAGCGGCAGCGTTTTTCCTGTCGCGACACGGGTTTGAGGAAGAGGAGCTGCTGCTGCTTGCGGTGGACCCGGCGCACCGGCGCTGCGGGCTGGCATCGACTTTGCTCAGCCGCCTCTGCGCCGATGCCAAGGTACGCGGTGCAGCGCGACTGCTGCTGGAAATGCGCGCCAACAACCCCGCCGAAGCACTGTACCTCGCCCATGGATTCAAACCGATCGGGCGGCGCGCGCAATACTATCGCGCGGCAACCGGTGAGCGGCTGGATGCGGTTACCTTTGTCAAGGACTTGTGATTTCACTGCGGCTCTACTTCGCAGTCAGTCAATTGTGGTGCCAGACAGCTAGAAAATACAGCTTCACAGCTTGTCTGTTTTGATGAACTGACATAGGTGTAAATTGTCTATGGCAAATTTGCCCGACAGCAAAAGCAAAACTGGGTAAATACAACACGGAAGGAACAGGCTATGGATGCAACCCATGCCGATATGAACGAAATGCTGATCACTCTGACTTCAGATATTGTCGCTGCGCACGTCAGCAACAATTCGGTCTCGGTGGATGATGTCGCCGGCCTGATCGGCAATGTCTATGGCGCACTGGCCGGTCTGGGTCAGGCTGTGGCCGTGGTCGACGTCTTGCCCGAACCGGCGGTTTCGATCCGCGCTTCGATCAAGCCCGACTACATCGTCTGTCTGGAAGATGGCAAGAAGCTGAAAATGCTTAAACGCCACCTGATGACGCATTACAACATGACCCCGGATCAGTATCGCGCCCGCTGGAGCCTGCCGGCTGACTATCCGATGGTCGCCCCCAACTATGCCGAACGCCGCCGCGAACTGGCGGTCAAGATCGGTTTGGGCCGTAAGCCCGGGCAAAAGCGCGGGCGCAAACCCAAAGTCGTTTAAGCCGCTGCCGCGATGGCCAGTTGAAGAAATCGCCCGCCGGTCTATGATCGGCGGGCGTTTCATCGTCTGAACGGAAATTTCGTGCACCAAGCCATCGATATCGAAGCCCTTTGCGCCCAGCGCGGCCTGCGGATTACCGAGCAGCGCCGGGTCATTGCAAAGGTTCTGTCCGAAGCAACTGACCACCCTGATGTCGAAAGCCTGCACGAACGCGCATCCGCAATCGATCCGCAGATTTCGATCGCCACAGTCTATCGCACTGTGCGGCTGTTTGAAGAGGCCGGGATCCTTGATCGCCATGACTTCGGCGATGGCCGCTCGCGCTATGAAGCCGCGCCCGAGGCTCACCACGATCACCTGATCGACGTGGAAACTGGCAAGGTGATCGAATTTGTCGATCCTGAGCTTGAGGCGCTGCAAAAGCTGATCGCCGAAAAGCTGGGTTACCGGCTGGTTGACCACCGGATGGAACTCTATGGCGTCAGGATTGGCCGCGATAGCTGATCCAGACACCAGCTGCGCGGCGATTGCTGCGGGAACGCCAAAGCCGATATCGGCGCTGGGCTGGGCCCGCGCATCCCTGCGGATCGCGGCGCTGGCGGCGCTGTTGCTGATCTGCATTCCGGTTTACTATCTGTTTCGTCTGCTGGCCTTGCAGAACCCTTGGCCGCGAATCTTTCTGGGCGGGGTTGCAATGATTGCCGGGGTGCGGATCAAGCCGCGCGGGCAGCGCCCCGCTGGCCCAGTATTCCTGATCGCCAATCACGTCAGCTGGATCGACATTCCGGCGCTCAGCTGGGTCACCGGCACGGCCTTCGTCGGGCATGATGGGTTGGCGGCGATGCCGCTGCTCAAGACCTTGTGCGAAATGAATGACACGGTGTTCATTGCCCGGCACGATCGCAGCAGCATTGCCCAACAAGTCGAAGCCGTCCGCACCGCGATGGCCGAAACCCATGCACTGACCATTTTCCTTGAAGGCACCACCAGCGACGGAACCGGCCTGTTGCCGTTCAAAAGCTCGCTGCTGTCGGCCTTCGAACCGCTCCCCAGCGGCATTGCGGTGCAGCCGGTCCTGCTCGATTACGGCGATGAGGCCGCCGATATCGCCTGGGTCGGCGAAGAGCACGGGCTCGACAATTTTCTGCGTATTCTGGCCCGCGCTCGGCCAATCGCGCTGACTGTGATCTTCCTGCCGCCGCTATCTGGGCCGCAGCTTGAGAACCGCAAAACCATCGCCGGGGCCGCCCGCGAAGGCCTGCTACGCGAACTGACAAACCGAGGCTGATCGATGCCTCGCAACCCCGACCATGATCCCGCCATGGCAATCGCCTGTGCCAATAACGGCGAGCCGTTGCCAATCGATTTTGCCGGTTGGTGCCGGATCTATGCCCGCGCCATCATGCTGGCTGCGGTGTTGGCGGTGATTGTGCCGCTCCATTACCTGTTCCGGCTGGTCAAATATGGTTCGCCCTTCCCGATGTGGTTCCTGCGCATCGCGACCCGGGCAATCGGCGCGCGGATCCGGGTTCATGGGGTGCCGCTGAAACACGACGTGTTTTTCATGCCCAACCATGTTTCATGGTTCGACATCCTCGTGCTGGGCGGGATCACCGGCTCCGCCTTTGTCGCCCGCGCCGAAATTGCCGAGATGCCAATGCTCGGCTGGATGGCGCGGCTCAACCGCACGGTGTTCACCCAGCGGCAGGCCAAGATGAACCTGGCGGAACAGATCAACGCCCTGCGCGAAGCCATTGCGGATACCTGGTCGGTGGTGATTTTTGCGGAAGGC
>JANMHL010000013.1:0-2987 GCA_031375125.1 Novosphingobium sp.
GACTGCAGCTCAACGCCGAATATGCGTTCAATGACTTGCGCAATCAGGTCGGCGCGTTGCCCTTGCCCAGCTCGGCTGTGGTTGCGGCTTTTCCGGACCGGTTCGTGCGCGACCTTTCGGGTAACCTGACCCTGGTCGATAACCGCTCGGTCAATTTCGCCCGCCAGCGCAGTGAAGTGCTGCGGCTGGGCCTGCGGTTCACCATTCCGCTCAGCAAACCCGGTGCGGCAACCAAGAATGCCAAAGGCCAGCGTACCCGCACGCCGCAGCTGCGGCTGGCGTTTAGCGTCAATCATTCGATCCTGCTCGATAGCCGCGCGGTGATCCGCACTGGCCTGCCCGAAGTGAACCTGCTGGAAGGCGGGGCGATTGGGATCGGCGGCGGACAGCAGCGCCATACCACCCGCGCGACGCTCGCGCTAACCCGCGGCGGTACCGGGCTGCGGCTCGACTATGCCCGGCGCGGCTCAAGCGCGCTGGCCACCGGCACTCTGGCGCTGCCCGATCTGCTCGAATTTGCGCCGCTATCGACGCTCGACCTCAAGGGCTTTGCCGATCTCGACAACCTGTTCCCCAAGGCTGGACTGCCGCGCGGCACCCGGATCAGTGTGACGGTCGATAACTTGTTCAACCAGCGGCAAATCGTCACCAATCAGGCCGGGGTGATCCCGCAGGCCTATCAACCCGTGCGCCGCGACGCGATCGGGCGGACGGTGATGGTGGAGTTGCGGATCGTGTTCTAGACGAGGGCAGCGGGCGGTCCGCGATGGACCGCCCGCCCTACCCCTCAACGCAGCGAAACGACGTTGTCTTTCGCGCGCGGATCGCGGCGGTTGCCGCAATACTGGCTGGCCATCGGCTCGTCGGCGGCATCCGCCACCAGACCATCGCCAAAGCCGTTGAAGCGGGTTTTCATCGCCGCGCCATAGGCCCCCAGCATCCCGATCTCGATATAGTCGCCGGGGCGAATATCGGCGGGAAGCAGGAAAGGACCTTCCATGTAGTCGGCGTCATCGCAGGTCGGGCCATAGAACGCGAACGGTGCCAGTTCTTCACTGCGCCCTTCGCTCAGACATTTGACTGGAAAGCGCCAGCCAACGTGGGCAGCATCATAGAGCGCGCCATATGCGCCGTCGTTGATGTAGAGTTCCGCGCCGCGGCCCTTTTCAACCCGGACAACCAGCGAATTGTATTCGGCACACAGCGCCCGGCCCGGCTCGCACCACAGTTCGGAGGAGTAGGACACCGGCAGCGATTCGAACGCGCGGTGGATCGCGCCGAAGTAATCCTCCAACGGCGGCGGTTCCATGCCGGGATAGATCGAGGGAAAGCCCCCGCCGACATCGACGATATCGACCGTGACCGCAGCATCGACAATCGCTGCGCGGACCCGCTCGATCGCCTGGACATAGGCAAACGGGGTCATCGCCTGGCTGCCAACGTGGAAGCACACCCCCAGCCAATCGGCGACCTGGCGGGTCGCCTGCAGCAGGTTGGCGGCATCGGCCAAATCAATCCCAAACTTGGAGGCGAGGCTCAGCTCGGAATATTCCGACGAAACCCGCAGCCGCACGCACAGCCGCAGATCGCTGGCAATTTCGCCCGCTTCACTGGTGGTTGCTGCAACGATCTTGGCCAGTTCCTCGTGGCTATCGAGGCTGAAGGTGCGGACACCGTGGACCTGATAGGCCTCAGCAATTGCGCCCTTCGGCTTGATCGGATGCATGAAGCACAGCACCGCATCGGGCAGTGTGGCCCGGACCAGCCGAACCTCGGCAATCGAGGCGACGTCATAATGCGTCACGCCTTCGGCCCACAGCACCTTGAGCAAGTCAGGCGAAGGATTGGCCTTTACCGCATAGAGCGACTTACCCGGAAACTTCTCGGCAAAGAAGCGGGCAGCGCGCGCGGCGGCGTGCGGACGGTTCAGGATAACGGGTTCGTCAGGCGAAAGAGCGCGAACTACAGCCGATGCGTCAGGATAATGGTGCAACTCAAGGGACCCCCAATAGGCCTTTCGGCCAGGTAACACTAAAGACGAGGCTGCCTTGCGGTTATTGGAAGTCCCCATGGGGCAGCGGGGGCGGATATATAGGGTCGCACCTTAACTGCAAGTGAAAATCAGCCCCTCAAAAGATGTTCCGCAACGGCCCGAAATGCGGGTAGCGAAGTCGCATCAAAAGCAGTGTTTGCAGCGATCGGATGCGAGCCAAATCGGACGATTGTCACTTCAGCTACGGGATCGACATAGATAGCCTGGCCATGGATGCCGCGTGCAGAAAAAGCACTGTGATTTCCAGGCATTACCCACCACTGCGACTTGTAGGAACCGTCCTGCAAAAAGGCATATCCAGCCGGAGCAAAGGCCGCCTTGCTGCCCCCGGCGCGGATCGTTTCAACCACGGCGGATGGCACCACCTGACTACCATTGCCGCGTCCATCCAGACGCATCGCTTCGCCAAACCGGGCCATGTCGCGCAGGCAAGGGTTAAGCCCACCCCCGGCAAACGGCATTCCGCTCGAATCAGTCAGGAAATCTGCGTCCTGCTCCATCCCCAGCGGCGCCCAGATTCGCTCGCTCAACACCTGATCCAGCCGCTTGCCTTCGGTCCGCGCGACCAGCCAGCCGAGCACTTCGGTATTGCAGGTTCGGTAGGTGAAGCGTTCGCCGTGGTACCCGGCCTTGCCGACGCTGGGCAGGAACGCATAGACATCGCTCGGCCCGGCATAGCCCGGCGGGCGCGGGGTCAGCCCCAGCGCACTGCTCATCGCGCCAATGCCCGAATTGGGATCGGTATACTCTTCGCTGAAATCGAGCGCGGTGGTCATGTCCATGACGTGGCTAAGAGTCGCATCGGCAAAGCCGCTCCCGGCCAGTTCGGGGATCAGATCGGCGATCAGCGCGGCTGGATCAAGCCGCCCTTCATGCACCAGCATTTCGGCCAGCGTGCCGACGAAGCTCTTGGTCACCGAAAAGGCGATGTGCG
>JANMHL010000016.1:0-2072 GCA_031375125.1 Novosphingobium sp.
CGCTAGTCGATTAGCGGTTCAGGGAAGCGATGGGCTATTTGGGAAAAGCGTTCATCGACCTAGGTCAATGAATTCGGACTGTGTTGATGCGCAGCTCACTCATCCCCGTAAATCGCAACAAAATTCTCGCCCAAACTCGTCGCCCTGCCGCGGTACATTCCGGGGGTGTTGAAGCTGAATGTCGCTGTCCCGTCGGGCGCGGCGACTATCACGCCGCCGGTGCCGCCAAGTAGTTCGAGTTCCTTCAGGACATGGTCGGCGGCAATCTTGGCATCTTCCCCTAGCATCCGCATCCGCGCGCAGATTTCGTGGGCGACGCCGAGACGGATAAAAAATTCGCCTGCGCCAGTGGCGGACACCGCGCACGCGCGGTTGTCGGCATAATTGCCAGCGCCGATTACCGGACTATCGCCGATTCGGCCCCAGCGTTTGCCCGTCAATCCGCCGGTCGAGGTGCCCGCCGCCACGTTGCCTTCGCCATCGACCGCGACCGCGCCAACCGTGCCGTATTTGTGGTCGACATCATAGGCGGAAAGCTTTTCGGCTTTGAGCTTTTGCAGCTGGTCCCAGCGTTCCTGCGTATAGAAATACGCGGGATCCACTTCGGGCAGGCCATGCAGCCGGGCAAATTGTTCGGCCCCTTCGCCAGACAGGAACACATGCGGGCCCCTGTCCATCACCGCGCGGGCCAGCAGAATCGGGTTCTTGGTCCGGCTTAAGCCGCTGACCGCCCCGGCCTTGCGGGTTTTGCCGTCCATGATCGCGGCGTCGAGCGAGTTGGTGCCGTCCCAGGTAAACACCGCGCCGCGCCCGGCGTTGAAATGCGGATCATCCTCCATCGTGGTGACCACTGCGGCCACGGCATCGAGCGCCGTCCCGCCGCGTTCCAGAACTGCCGTGCCTGCCGCCAGACCGCGATCAAGCGCGGCGCGGTATTCAGCCTCTTTCTCGGGCGTCATCGCTTCGCGGCTCATCGTTCCGGCCCCGCCGTGGATCGCGATCGACCAGCGGACCGGCCCAGGCGGCGCTGGTTCAGCCGCATCCTGCGCGGCGGCGGGCAGGGCGAACAGGGTGCAGGCCAGAGCAAAACTGGCAAACAAGCGGCGCAGCGGGGTTGCTTTCATGGGGTCAGACATAGCAGAGCAAGGGAATGATGGAATACACGGTCCGCGAAGACGATCTGAGCGGCGATGCGGTGGCGGCGCTGCTGACGCTGCATTTGGCTGAAATGCCCGCCTGGTCGCCTGCCTGTTCGGTTCACGCCATGCCAATTGCGCGGCTGCGCGAGGGCGATGTGACGTTCTATTCGGTCTGGGATGGCGAGTGCTTGGCGGCCTGCGGAGCGATCAAGCAGTTGGGCGAAACCCATGGCGAGCTGAAATCGATGCGGGCCGATCCGGCCTATCGCGGCAAAGGTGCAGGCCGCGCGGTGCTGAACCATCTGATCGCGGTGGCGCGGGCGCGGGGGATTTCCCGGCTCAGCCTGGAAACCGGCTCAACCGCGCCGTTTGATCCAGCCCGCAAGCTCTACAAGGCCAACGGATTTGCCGAATGCGGCCCGTTCGCCGACTATCCGCTCGACCCATTTTCCGTGTTCATGACGAGGTGCCTGTGATCCTGCGCGAAGCCACACTGGCCGATGTTCCAGCCGTATCAAAGCTGGCGACTGACAGCTTCATCGCCAAATTCGGGGCGCTCTACAGCGCCGAGAATCTGGCAATGTTTCTGGCGGAGAACCTGTCCGAATCGGCAATCACGGCCGAACTGGCCAATCCAACCCGAGTCTACCGGCTGGCCGAAGACGCGGACGGTGCGTTGCTGGGCTATGCCAAGATCGGACTCATCTGCGGCTTTTCGGACTATGCTCGGGGAAGCAGAGTGATGGAGTTGAAGCAGCTTTACACCGCCCCCGAAGCCACCGGCAAAGGGATCGGCGGGGCGCTGATGGACTGGGCAATGGACCAGTTCGCAGCGCACGGCGCGGATGAAGTGCAGCTATCGGTCTATGCCCATAACGAAGGCGCGCACCGTTTCTATGCTCGCTATGGCTTTGCCAAAGTGGCCGACATCAC
>JANMHL010000027.1:0-2427 GCA_031375125.1 Novosphingobium sp.
ATGCCGGGCTGACCACCCGCTTCGACGCGGCCGGCGCGATCCTGCTGGCGAGCGAAAACGCCTTTCGCGTTTCGGGCGAGGCGGTGCAGGCGCTAGGCGGCGCTGGCTATACCAAGGACTGGCCGGTCGAACGCTATCTTCGCGATGCCAAATTGCTCGACATCGGTGCCGGGACGAATGAGATCCGGCGCATGCTGATCGGGCGTGAATTGATCGGGGCGGCCTAACGCGCCAGATAGGCGTCCAGCGTTTCGTGGAAATGCCGGATTCGGCTTTCCTGATAGCGCGCTAGCGTGACTCCCGGCTTGCGTGAGGTTTTGAGGCCTTTTTGGATGCGCATCAGATTGTCGGTATCCTGATCGGCGACCATCGCGGCTGAACCCAGTTCAGGCGCGTCTTTCCAGTCCTGACCCGGCTCCAGCATCCGCATTTTTGCGGGCGCAGGATGGCTGCCATCGGCGGCCTTGGCGAACAGGAACATGATTTCCATGATGTGGCTGTCAGGATCGTTGCCGTTGGGTCGGAACCGGTAAACGATCGGCAGCGCCTGTCCGCCCCACGGGACCATGTTGGGGAACAGCAGATATTCGATCAGATCAAGCGCTTCGCTGTCTGACAGGTTCGACATATCCGCCCCGGCAGAGCGCCCGATTTTTTCGCGGGCCCGCTGCGCCAGTTTGGCGCGGGCCGTCTCGCCTTCGCCAACCTCGATCGGCTTTCCGGCAAAGAACGGCACGTCGCGGCGCATTTCCTCGATCGTCTGGGCCGGGGTGGTGGTGGGGCGTGAGGGCGAGGCGACCCCTTGCACGCTCAGCATCCGGCTGACGTGGCGGACATCGGGCCAGACATCGTACTGGGTGTTGCTGTCGCCATAATAAGCGGTCACTTGCGGGTGCGCGATCGGCACGTGATAGGCCTCGACAAAGGCCTCCATCCCCAGCTTCCAATTGCACGGCATAATGCGGGCGACGTGGGCCGCGACATAGCGGTTTTCCAGGTCGAACGGCGCGAAATGCTCTGGCAGGTTTTCCAGATAGCTTTCGAACGGCTCGCAATCGGGATCGAAGTTGATGAACACAAACCCGCCCCATTGGCCGACTTTCACTTCGGGCAAGCAGAACTTGGCCTTGTCCACCTGCGGGAAATCCCATTGCCCGGGAATGATTTTCAGCGTGCCATCCAGGTTCCAGATCCAGCCGTGGAACGGGCAGCGGATCTGGCCGGCGTTTCCGGCTTCGGTGCGCAGCATGGTGCCGCGGTGCAGGCAGGAATTGATATAGGCCTTTACGGTGTCGGGCCCGGTGCGGACCAGCAGCACCGAATCGTCCACAATCTCGTAAACACACTGATCGCCAACCTGCGGAATATGCTCGGCCCGACAGGCGAACTGCCAGGTTTTGCGCCAGACTTTTTCCACTTCGCGGTCATGCCATTCACGCGAAAAATAACGCTCGGCGGATACGTCGGCGAGGCTTTGGCCGGTGGCCGGGGATTCGTTGCGGAGGATCGCTGGCGGCGGGATCGGATCGCGCTCAAAAACTTCCTGAACCGATGGCCCCGGGCGCCGCGCGATGATATCCATGCTTCCAAACTCCCAACCAATTTGCGCCAACGTGCCGCTATGCTAGCAGTGGCGCAATGGAAAAACTGCCAAACCGCCACCTGACCACGCTGACGCTTGAGGTCGACTTCCCCAAGATTGTGCCGATTGGCCCGATCCCAGCTGGACTGCGCGGGATTGCGCCCGTTGCAGGCGGCCGGTTCGAAGGCGAACGGCTGCGCGGCAGCGTTCGCCCGGGGCATGACTGGTTCGTGACCCGCCCGGACGGTTCGCTGCTGATCGACGTGCGGCTGACCCTCGATACCGATGACGGGGCAGTGCTTTATTTAACCTACCAAGGCACGATGCGCGGCACTGCCGAGGCGATGGGCCGGTTTCGCAAGGGGGAACAATTGCAACCCAGCGACTATAAATTGCACATTGTGGCACGGGCCGAATGCGGCGATCCGCGCTATGCCTGGCTCAACGATGCGATCCTTGTCGGGATTGGCGAACAGACACCGCGCGGTCCGGTCTATTCCCTGTTTGAGGTCGGCGCATGACCGCCCCCGACCTCCCCACAACGCTCAACCCCGAAAGCGCCGAGGCGCAGACCCGCGCCGCTCACAACCGCGCTTTGGCGGCGGAACTGCGGGCCAAGGTCGCGCGGGCGGCGCTGGGCGGAAATGAAAAGTCGCGCGAACGGCACACCAGCCGGGGCAAACTGCTCCCCCGCGAACGGGTCGAACGCCTGCTCGATCCCGGCTCGCCCTTGCTTGAGATCGGGCAACTGGCCGCGAATGGCGTCTATGAGGATGACATTCCCGGTGCCGGGATCATCACCGCGATTGGCCGGGTTTCGGGCCGCCAGTGCATGATCGTGGCCA
>JANMHL010000031.1:0-2319 GCA_031375125.1 Novosphingobium sp.
CTGGCTGATCCAGCCTTTGCCGCCACCCCAACTCCGGTGACCGCCGCGCACTTGCGCGCCGAGGGATTGGGCGAGGCGTTTGTGACTTACATGAACACCTGGGGCGGGTTCGTCGAGGGTTAGTATTTACCCCAGACGAACTTGCTCGACAGCGCAAAGTTCCAGACCGAACCCAGCACGATCCCGACAATCGCCGCCGGATAGGGATTGAACCCCATCCGGACCAGCGCGGTGGCGGCGCCGATGTTGGCGAGCAGGCCGAACGCGCAAGTGATCAGGAACCGAACCCAGCCGGTCAGCAGCGGCAAAAACCCGCGCAGGCGGCTGTCGGCATAGGTCAGTTCATTGTTGAGCACGAAGTTGAAGGTCATCGCCACCAGCGCAGCGGTGGTCTGCCCGGCGATAAACGCGGCTTCCTTGGGATAGTGGGCGACGGCAAACGCCTCGCCATAGAGCCCCAGCACCAGCGCCAGCACGGTCATGTGGACGACAACGCCAAGGCCCCCAATCGTGCCGAACAGCGCAAACCGGGTCGGGATCCAGCGGCCCAGCCACTTGTCGTAAAGCCCGACCATGAATTCAAACACTACGGTCCGGTCGAGCTTCGATTCGCCCTCCAGCCGGGCTGCGAAATTCATCGGTACTTCCTTGATCCGCAGCGGTGCATCGACGGTGGCGAGGATATCGAGCAGGATCTTGAACCCAACCCCCGATAACCGGTGGGCATCGGCGCGCAGCACTTCGGTCTTGAGCATGAAATAGCCGCTCATCGGATCGGTCAATTCGACCCCGGTGACCTTGTTGGCGATCCGGTTGGCAAAGTTGGAGGCCTTGACCCGGTCGGGCCGCCCCCATTCCGCGGTGCTGGCTCCTTCGGCAAAACGGCTGGCATAGGACAGGTCATAGTCGCCGCTTTCGATCGCGCCGAGCATCTGCACCAACAGTTCGGGATCGTGCTGATGATCGGCGTCCATCACCGCGACGACTGGCGCAGCAGTGGCGCACATTCCCTCAATCGCCGCAGAAGACAGTCCGCGCCGCCCGATCCGCTGGATCACCCGGACCCGGCCGTCTTCCTGCGCCAACACCCGCGCTTCGTCCGAAGTGCCGTCCGGGCTGTTGTCATCGACGATGATCACTTCCCACGCGATGCCCGCCAGCGCCTTGTCCAGCCGCTCGACCATGCCGCGCAGGTTGTTGCGTTCGTTATAAGTGGGGAGGACAACGCCGAGCCGAAGGGTCATGTCACAGTCTTTCGAGGATTGCGTCGCCGATTGCAACAGTGCCCATGTTCCCGCCCAGATCGCCGCCGCGCACGCCATCGGCCAGCGCCCGGGCCACCGCCACTTCGATCCGCGCCGCCTCCGCTTCCAGCCCCAACGAATGGCGCAGCAGCATCGCCGCTGACAGCACGGTCGCCATTGGATTGGCGAGGCCTTGGCCCGCAATATCGGGGGCACTGCCGTGAATCGGCTCATATAGCCCCTGTTTGCCTTCGCTGAGCGAGGCCGAAGCGAGCAGGCCGATTGAGCCAACGCACATCGAGGCCTGATCCGACAGGATATCGCCAAACAGGTTGCCGGTGACGATCACGTCAAATTGGCCGGGGTTCTTCACCAACTGCATCGCGGCATTATCGACATACATATGAGAGAGCTTAACATCAGGATACTCAGAAGACAAATGGATGATTCGCTCTCGCCATAATTGCGATACTTCCAACACATTCGCTTTATCTACAGAGCAGAGCACGCCCTGACGTTTCTGAGCAGCTTCAAATGCCACACGCCCAATTCGATCGATCTCTGGTTCGGTATATGCCATCGTATTCACACCGCGCCGCACGCCATGCTCATCCGTAAAAATTCCTTTGGGCTTACTGAAATAAATCCCACCATAAGTTCACGCACGACGAGGATATCCACTCCCTCCACGACTTCACGTTTAAGCGAGGAAGCATCAATCAGTTGTGGTAATACTTTCGCAGGGCGCAAATTCGCAAACAATCCCAAACCGCCACGCAGTCCGAGCAGAGCTTGTTCAGGACGCAACTCTGACGGTAAACTATCCCATTTCTCTCCCCCTACCGCCGCCAACAGCACGGCATCACTCTCACGGCAGAGTGTCAGAGTTTCTGCGGGTAAAGGATGTCCTGTCTCGTCGATCGCAGATCCACCCGCTAGAGCTGTTTCAAAGCTAAATGAGAGCTTAAATTTGGGCGCGATCGACTGCAATACGGCAACAGCGACTTGCATAATCTCGGGGCCAATACCGTCGCCAGGGAGCAGAGTGATTTTGTAGTTTTTGGACATGGAAAGT
>JANMHL010000091.1:0-3823 GCA_031375125.1 Novosphingobium sp.
CATTATCAACGCGCTGACCGGCGATTTCTTCAGCGGCGAGGGCGCCCATGCTGACAAGCTGCGCACCCTGTTCGTGGTCGGCGATTACAAGCAGGCGATTTTCCGCTTTCAGGGCACCAGCCCGGAAAACTTTGCCAAGGCCCGCGAACAGGTGCGCGCGGCTATGGCAGGTCTGGCGCAAAACGCCGCCCGGCTGCGGACCAATCACGACGCCCGCACGCTGCAGGATTTGGACCTGGGCCAAAGCTTTCGCACGGCGCGCGCGGTGCTGGAATTCGTTGATCGGGCGATTGCCGATATCGGCTTTCCCGGGTTCGGCCTGAGCGAGGAACCGCCGCGCCACGAGGGACAGGATCGCCCGGGCCAAGTCGTGCTGTGGCGGGTGCTGGGCGCGGCCGACGAAGATGCCGAACCGGGCGAGGCGCCTGACGAGGGCGGGGAAGGCTGGCTTTCGCGCAGTGACCGCCAGTTGGCCGACCGGATCGCCCAGCAGGTGAAGGCCTGGATGGACCCGATGGGGCCGGGCTTCCCGTTGGTTAAGGAAAAGAACGGAATCAAACTTCGCCGCGCCACGCCGGGCGATGTGATGGTGCTGGTGCGTAAGCGCAAGGAACTGGCCGGGCTGATCGTCGCGCGGCTGCACGTGCATGGCGTGGCCGTTGCCGGGGTCGACCGCTTGCGGCTGGGTGCGCCGCTGGGGGTGCGCGATCTGATGGCGGCGCTGCGTTTTGCCGCGCAGCCCTATGATGATCTCAACCTCGCTTGCCTGCTGGTTTCACCGCTGCTCGGGTGGAGCCAGGACGATCTGCTGCGGCATGGCCACCGGGGCGATGGCGTCGCGCTGTATGATCATTTGCGGTCCAGCCGGGGCGAGCCGGAGGTTGAGCGGGTCTGGGCGCAGCTGGGCGAATTGCTGCGGATTGCCGACTATGATCCCCCGCAGGCCTTGCTCCACTGGATCCTGACCGGTCCGTGGCAGGGCCGCCGCAAGCTGATCGCGCGGCTGGGGAGCGAGGCGAATGATCCAATTGACGAACTGCTCAACGCGGCCAGCGCCTTTTCATCGAGCGACGTGCCGAGCCTGAATACTTTCATCCGCTGGTTCGACGCCGGCGATGGCGAATTGAAGCGCGAAGCGGGTAAAAGCCGGGACGAAGTGCGGGTGATGACCGTGCACGGATCGAAAGGCCTGCAAGCGCCGATCGTGATTCTGGCCGATGCGGCGGACAATCCCAACGCCTCGCGCGGGTCAGCGATCGATCTGGTCGATCCGCTCAGCGGCAAGACCATCCCGCTTCCGGGGCTGCGCAAGCCCGAGCAAGTCGGCCTGATTGGCGAGGCCAAGGAGCTGGCCGAAATCGCCGAAATGCAGGAACACTGGCGCTTGCTCTATGTCGCGATGACCCGCGCGGAAGAGGCGCTGTTTATCGGCGGGGCGCTGAATGCCAAGGAAAAGGCTCCCAACCCGGACAGCTGGTATGCCCGGCTGGAGCCGTTGTTCGGTGGCGATTGGCTGCAGGATACGCTGTGGGATGCGGTGCGGCTCCACGGCGGCGCGCCCGATGTGGCCGCTCCGCCCAAGGCTGGCGACGGCGGCCAACTTGCGCTGCTGCCGCCATGGGTCGATCAGCCGGTTGCCGCCGAGCCGCGCCCGCCGCGCCCACTGGCGCCATCGTCGTTGGGCGAGGATCAGGCGAGCGATCCGCCCTATCCCGCTGGCGCAGGGGCTGCTGCCGCGCGGCGCGGGGTGCTGCTGCACAAGCTGCTGGAACGGCTGCCCGAGGTTGACCCGGCCGAGCGCAAGGCTGCGGCGGCGGCTTGGCTGGCGCGTTCTGCCGCCGATCTGGATGGACCGGCGCGGACTGAAATGGCTGCGGCGGCGATCAAGGTGCTGGAACACAAGGGCTGGGCCGACCTGTTCGCTCCCGGTGCGCTGGCCGAAGTGCCGATTGCTGCCACGGTTGGCGGGCAAGTTATCGCCGGAACGATTGACCGGCTGCTGATTGAGGGCAGCCGGATCCGCTTGGTCGATTTCAAAACCGCGCGGCGGCCGCCTGCGGGCTTGGATGAAGTGCCGGTTTCGATCCTGCGCCAGATGGCCGCCTATGCCGCCGCGCTGGAGGCAGCCTATCCGGACCGCACGGTGGAGGCCGCGCTGCTCTATACGCAAGTGCCGATGCTGCTGGAGATCCCTTCAGAACTGCTGGCGGTGCACAAGCAGGCATTGGCAGGCGCGCAGTAAAGCTATTTGATCTGGCCCGTTGCCAAGCGGGCTGCGCACCCTAGATTGGCAGCAACACTTATCAGGAGATTTCTAATGGCCACCAACGCCGTCACCGATGCCAGCTTCGCCGCCGATGTGCTGGGCAGCGATAAGCCCGTGCTGGTCGATTTCTGGGCCGAATGGTGCGGCCCGTGCAAGATGATCGGCCCGGCGCTTGAGGAAATCAGCGAGGAATTGGCCGATAAGGTCAAGATCGTGAAAGTCGACATCATGGAAAACACCGATGTTTCGACCCAGTACGGCGTGCAATCGATCCCGCTGATGATCCTGTTCAAGGATGGCCAGCCGGTCGCGCAGAAACTGGGCGCCGCGCCGAAAAGCCAGCTGAAAGGTTGGCTGGAGAGCGTTCTCTGAGGATCTATGCCGAGTTGCTGATTCAAAACCGCTTCATGCTGAGCTTGTCGAAGCACCCGCCTGTTATGCAGCAGTATCCTGCGCACGATGGGCCTTCGACAGGCTCAGGCTGAGCGGGGTTTTGAGAGAGTTCCTCTGATAAGCTGCACATTGGTCTAGAGTAGAGATAACCGCTCCGCCATTTTCTCCCACAACCCCGCGCTCGCCGCGCCAATCAGGCCGGGCAAGTGCGCTTCGTCCACGCGGTAGGCGCGCCCATCGGGCCGCGCGGCTTTGCCGCCAGCCTCATTGACGAACAGCACCCCGGCGGCGTGATCCCAGGCCAGCGTGCGCTCGAAAATCGACACGTCATTCACGCCCAGCACCAACCGGGGATACTGCTCGGCGGCGCAGCGCGGGATATCGGTGAGGGTGTAGTGCGGGGCGATATGGGCCTTCATCGCCGCGCGTTGGGCCGGGTCCATGAACACCAGCGAGATCGCAGCGATCGGCGGGTTTGCGCGGGTTGACCGAGCGGCGATCCGCTCCTCGCCAATCCAGGCACCGCCGCCGCGATGGGCATGGCACAGCCGCCCGGTCAGCGGATCAAGGATCCATCCGGCGATCGCCTCACCAGCCTCAGCCAGCGCGACCATCACCCCGAACGGCGGTTTACCGGCTGCGAAATTGTTGGTGCCATCGACCGGATCGACGATCCAGCACAGCGCGTCGCCCAGCCGGTCCAGCAGCGCCGGATCGGCATGGGCCGCTTCCTCGCCGACAATCGTCGCTTCGGGCAGCAGTTTGGCCAGCCCTTCGGCGAGGATCAGCTCGGCTTCCTTGTCAGCAATCGTCACCACATCATCCGCCGCCTTGGCGTCAATCTCATGCGCGGCAAGCGACTGATAACGCGGCAGGATCGCGCGGGTCGCGGCATCCTGCATCACGGCCAGAACTCCGGCGGTCAGGGCTTGGGTCAAGACCGATAATCCGCGTTGATCGAAATGTAGCCGTGGGTCAGATCGCAGGTCCAGACCGTGGCGCGGCCTGCGCCAAGGCCCAGATCGACCTCAACGCTGATGTCCTGCCCTTTCAGGTGCGCGGCAACCGGCGCTTCGTCATAATCCGCCAGCGGCTGACCATCGCGCGCAGCCCAGACGCCGCCAAAGCCGATCGACAACTTGTCACGGTCAGCCGGTTCGCCCG
>JANMHL010000107.1:0-2283 GCA_031375125.1 Novosphingobium sp.
ATCAGCTCTTCCTCGCTGCCGAGGCCCAGCCGTTTGACTGCATCCTTGACCGCCTTTTTGCCGATCTTGCTGGGCATCCGCTCGGCAATCTGATCGAACAGCTTGCGCCCGATCGCGGCGACCTCGGCGCGTTCTTTGGCCCGAACCGCACGGCGGATCGCGGCGCGGGCCTTGCCGGTCACTACAAAACCCAGCCAAGCCAATTGCGGCGAGGCGTTGCGGCTCTTGATCAGTTCGACCACATCGCCATTGGTCAGCGGCGTGCGCAGCGGCATATGCCGTCCGTTGATCTTGGCTCCGACTGCGAAATTGCCCAGATCGGAATGGACCGAATAGGCAAAATCAACCGGGGTCGAGCCCTTGGGCAACTGGTGCAGCGCGCCTTTGGGGGTGAAGGCAAAGATCCGGTCCTGGTAGATCGCCAGCTTGGTATGCTCGAGCAGTTCCTCGGCATCGTGGCTTTCGTCGACGATCTCGATCAGATCGCGCAGCCAGCCAACCTGCCCATCGGGCCGCTCGCCATGCTTATAGGCCCAATGCGCGGCCAGGCCGAATTCGTTGGTCCGGTGCATTTCATGGGTGCGGATCTGAACTTCCATCCGCATCGAATTTTCAAAGATCAGCGCAGTGTGGAGTGAGCGATAGCCATTCGATTTGGGCGTGGAGATATAGTCCTTGAACCGCCCCGGGATCATCTGCCACGTCGAATGGAGCACGCCCAAGGCCTTGTAACAGTCCGAAACATCATCGGTCAGCACGCGGAACGCCATGATATCGGTGATCTGTTCAAAGCTGACGTGGCGTTCGGCCATCTTGTTCCAGATTGAGAACGGGTGCTTCTCGCGGCCCGACACTTCGACTTTCAGGCCCGCTTCGGCCAGCGCCTGTTTGATCGACAGGGCAATCGCATCGACCTGCCCGCCCTCGCTGGAACGGATCGTCGCCAGCCGTCCGGTGATCGTGGCGTAGGCCTCGGGTTCCAGCTGCTCAAACGCCAGCAGCTGCATCTCGCGCATATATTCGTACATCCCGACCCGCTCAGCCAGCGGGGCGTAGATATCCATGGTTTCAAGCGAGATCCGTCGGCGCTTGTCCTCGCTTTTGATGAAGTGCAGCGTGCGCATATTGTGCAGCCGGTCAGCCAGTTTGACCAGCAGGACGCGGATATCCTCGCTCATCGCCAGGAAGAATTTACGCAGATTTTCGGCGGCGCGTTCGTTCTCGCTCATCGCCTCGATCTTGGACAGCTTGGTCACCCCATCGACCAGCCGGGCGACTTCGGGCCCGAACAGTTTGTCGATATCCTCGATCGTCGCCAGCGTATCTTCCACCGTATCGTGGAGCAGCGCGGTGATGATGGTTTCCTGATCGAGCTTCAGTTCGGTCATCAGCCCGGCTACCTCGACTGGGTGGCTGAAATAGGGATCGCCGCTGGCGCGTTTCTGGCTGCCGTGTTTCTGCACGGTGTAGACATAGGCGCGGTTCAACATCGCTTCGTCCGCATCCGGATCGTAGGCGAGCACCCGCTCAACAAGTTCGTACTGGCGCAGCATAGCAGCCTAGATGGCGGCTTGGAGGGGCAAAGGGCAAGCGCAAAGGCGCTGCGGTGCCAAATATCGCATTGAATGTAGGGATTGAGCGGAGCGGCGCCGGTGACAGACGCCGCTCCGTTCGAGGATTTCTTATCCGATCAAATCCAAACAACTGGCTAAGATCGGCAAAGATTTATCAACCGACGATCCGCACCTGGGCGAACTGGGCATCGACCTTTTGGCGCTGAACCGCGGTCGAGGCTTCGGGAACCATTGTCACACCCACCGCAATGCCGCGATCACCAAAGCGGCGGACTACAACTTTGATATTCAACACCGGACCGCCTTCGGTCGACATGACCGAATAAAACGCTTCGGCGGCGCCGCCAGCAAAAGTGGTTTTTTCGGACTTGGTGTAGGGCTTGGCGCCGGCGCCAGTCAGGATCACCTGCGCCATTTCGGCATTGCTGGGGATTGGTTCACCCGGCGCTGCGGTGATCATCCGCAACAGGATCGCGCCCGCCATATCATCGGCAAACAGCGTCAGATTGCCGTGCTCGTCATAGCGTTCGGTCCAGCCCGATTGCTTGGCAATTTCAACAGCAGGGGTCGAATCAGTCGGAATCCGGAATGACTGGGCCAAAGCCGGCGCGGCAATCAGGCTGATCGCGGCAAGCGGCATCAGCAAACGGGTAACAAGCTTCATCGGTAATCCCCTGTAGCTACGAAAGCGCAGGCATATCGCGGATAC
>JANMHL010000115.1:0-2455 GCA_031375125.1 Novosphingobium sp.
CGCCGTTCAGTTCCGCCGCGTTGCATTCGAGCCAGAGCAGGTCGGTCAGCTCTGCAGCTTCGCAGACGCCGTGTGAAAGGCGCTGAGCTAGCCATTGCGGTTCAGCACTTTCGCCGCCCGTTTCGCCCAGCCAACGTTGCCCCAAAGCGGGCAGACGCGGGTCGGCGCGGTGGCCTTCGCCCGCCTGCCAATGCACCGCCAACGCCGGATCGAGGGCAATCCCGATCTTGCGGCGCAGGCGGTAGAGGGAGAGGCGCTTGATCAGGGCTTCGGCCCCGGTGGCATCACAATCGAGCAGCAAATCGGCGCCGTCCGCCCAAACGATAAAATCGAACAGCACCTTGCCCTGCGGACTGAGCAGCGCGGCCCAGCACGGCAGTGGGCCGGTAACGTGATTGGTCACCAATCCTTGTAGAAAGCCAGACACGTCCTCAGCCTCGTCCAGGGCGGACAGGCGGATCATGGCGCGGCTGGCCAGATGCGTGGCGGGTTGGGTGGCAGTCATGGGTGACAGATAGGGTGCCTTCCGCTTAAGGGAAAGGGATGACCGACGCTCCGACTCGCCTGACGATCCGCCGCCCCGATGATTGGCACGTTCACTTGCGCGATGGCGCGGTGATGGCGGGGGTGCTGCCCTATACCGCGCGGCAATTCGCCCGGGCGATCGTGATGCCCAACCTGTCGCCGCCGGTGACCACGGTGGAGGCGGCGCGGGCCTATCGCGACCGGATCGTGGCGGCGCTTCCACAGGGCGTGGATTTCACCCCGCTGATGACCGCTTACCTGACCGACGGTACCGACCCCGCCGAGATCGCCCGCGGCGCGGACGAAGGCGTGTTCACAGCCGCCAAGCTCTACCCCGCCCATGCCACCACTGGATCGGCCCACGGCGTTACTGATGTTGCCAATATCCGCAGTGTTTTGGAACGGATGGAGGCGATTGGCCTGCCGCTGCTGATCCACGGCGAAGTGACCGATCCCGCCGTTGATATCTTTGACCGCGAGGCGGTCTTTATCGACCGCGTGCTGGCGCCGCTGGTGCGCGAAATGCCGGGGCTGCGGGTGGTGTTTGAACATATCACTACGGCGCAGGCGGCGCAGTTCGTGGCGGAAAGCGGCCCGAACATCGCCGCGACAATCACCCCGCAGCACCTTCATATCAACCGCAATGCAATGTTCGCAGGCGGAATCCGGCCCCACGCCTATTGCCTGCCGGTGGCCAAGCGCGAGCTGCACCGGCTGGCGCTGCGCGCGGCGGCGACTTCGGGCAGTGCCAAGTTCTTCCTTGGCACCGACAGCGCGCCGCACGCCGTTTCGGCTAAGGAATCGGCCTGCGGCTGTGCCGGGCTGTTCAACGCGCCCTATGCACTGGAAAGCTATCTGGCAGTGTTTGAGGAAGAGCGCGCGCTGGAGCATTTCGAAGGTTTTGCTTCGCTCCACGGCCCGGCGTTTTATCGGCTGCCGGTCAATCAAGCGACTGTTACGCTGGAGATGGCCGCCACGTTGGTGCCCGATCAGATCGATACGGGCGGCACACCGATCGTGCCGTTCCACGCGGGCGAGACGCTAGGTTGGCGCTACTGCGGCTAGGCGGCGGCGGCGCTGGTCGAACAGATCCCACAGGAACACCGCGATGGCCGCCCAGATCAGCACGAAGCAAGCGAGCTGGCTCGCCTTTAGTGGCTCGTCAAACAAGAACAGGCCGAGGAAAAACACGATTGTCGGGGCCAGGAACTGGACCATGCCAAGCGTGGAATAGTCCATCCGCCGCGCCGCCATCGCGAACATCAGCAGCGGCAATGCAGTGATAATGCCCGATGCGGCGATCAACAGGCTGAGCGATAGATCGCCGCCAAAGGCGCTGCCCGCCGGGCCCTGTGCGGCCCAAATCAATAGTGCGCTGGCCGGGCCGAGCAGGATAAGCGATTCGACCGTCAGCCCGGGTAGCGATTCGACCGGGGCCAATTTGCGGATCAGGCCATAGGCGCAGAACGAGCCGGCCAGCGCCAGGCTGATCCCCATCGTATCGAGCGCGTCCCAGGCCAACAGCGATACGCCAAGCGCGGCCAGCGCCACCGCCAGCCACTGCCGCTGGCTGAGCCGCTCGCCCAGAAACAGCGTCCCGGCCAGCACATTGGCCAGCGGGTTCATGTAATAGCCGATCGCGGTGGCCAGCACGTGCCCGGTCTGGACCGCGACGGTATAGACCAGCCAGTTGATCGCGATCATCACCGAACTGAGCAGCAGCAGCCGCAGCACCGGCCAGGCCAGCGCCGCGCGCAGCTGAGTGGTTTGGCGCAGCGCCAAGACCAAAGCGAGACAGATCGGCAGCGTAAAGACGATCCGCCAGCCGACAAATTCAACCGGCGGGACGGCCTTTACCAGCATCAGATACAGCGGCATCAGCCCCCAGATCAGGAATGTGGCAAAGGCCAGCGGCAGGCCAGAGTTGTCG
>JANMHL010000163.1:0-4233 GCA_031375125.1 Novosphingobium sp.
ACTGGCACGAACTGCGGTATCGAGGGTGTTCTGCGCCGAAAGGATGATGATCGGCATATCCGGCGCCGCTGCCCGGACCGCACCGATTGTCTCGATCCCGTCGCCGTCCGTCAGCATCACATCGGTAACGAGTGCCGCAAAACTGCTTGAGGCCAGCAAGCGATCACGTTCGGCAATCGAATCGCATGTTTTGACGGCGAACCCCTCGGCCTCCAGCGCGGCGGTGATCACCAGCGCGATCGAGGTATCGTCTTCGACCAGCAGGATGGTCATGCCGCAGCCTCCTGTTCACCTTTGCGGGGGGTGCGGGCCATCGGCAGGTGAACCCGAAAATGGGTCCAGCCCGCCGCCTCATCGCGGTCATGGTTGATCCGCCCGTTCATATCGCGCAGCAGCCGCCGGACCAGCGCCAGCCCCAGCCCTTGCCCGCTCTTTTTGGACGATACGAACGGTTCAAAAATGTGTTCGCGCAGGTCGGGCGGAACGCCGGGTCCGTTGTCACTGATCCGCAACTCGATCGGCAGGCGCAATGCGGTGCCATCGGCGCTGGAATGCAATTGCAGCCCGCTGGCAAAGCGCGAGCGGATGATGATCCGGCGGTCGTCCTGACTGGCAATTGCATCAGCGGCATTGGCCAACAGGTTGATCATCACCTGCACCAGCGCATCGGCATTGCCCTGTACCGGCGGCAGCGACGGGTCGAATTCTTCCAAAATCGGCGGGGCCTTGCCGCCCGCCTCGATCACGGCGCGGGCGCGCCGGACGGCCTCGTGCAGGTTGCACGGGGCAAGGTCGAGGGAGGTCCGGCTCGACAGCGATTGCATCTGGTCGATCAACTTGGCAATCCGGTCCACCTCGTCGGCGATTAAGCTGGTCAGCGCCAGATCCTTGCCATCGAGCTTGCGCCCGAGCAGTTGCGCAGCACCGCGAATCCCGGCCAGTGGATTCTTGATTTCATGCGCCAGGATTTCCGGCGCGCGCAGCACGCCGCCCTCTCCCGCTGCGGGCGTTTCGCGCAGCGCCTCGGCTCCGCCGATGTCGATCAGGGTCAGGACTTGCCAACCCGGCTGGTCGATCACCGGGGCGAGCGTCAGGTCGATTTGACGCAGTGGTTGGCCGCCGATCGAAACCCCTGTTGCCCGCGCTGAAAGCTGGGCGTCGCTGTCGATCAGCCGTTCGGCAATCCGCGGTTCGGCAAAGCGCACCAGTTCGCCGATGGCCTTGCCTTCAAGCCGCCGAAAACTCTGCCCCAGCAATTGCTCCGCCGCGGGGTTGGCCGCAGCGATCTTTTGCTCTGGCGCAAGCAGCACCACCGCCAGCGACAGGCTGGAAAGCTGGCGCTGGGCATTCATGGTCAAGCCGCCGCCCGCTGCACGAACGGGTCGTAGAATTCACGCAGCGACCGCATCACTTCATCCGGATCGGCAACGAAATTGATCAGATTGCGGAACTTGGCCGATCCGGGCACGCCGTGGATGTACCAGCCCAGATGCTTGCGGGCCATTTTGACCCCAGTATCGCTGCCATAGTGATCGAGCATCATCTGGTAATGCTCAAGGATTAGCTCCAGCTGTTCGCCCAAGGTCGGGTCAGCTTGCTCTTGTCCGGTCTTGAGCCAATGCATGATCTGGGCCAGCTGCCAGGGTCGGCCATAGGAACCGCGCCCAATCATCACGCCATCGGCGCCCGATTGGGCCAGCGCGGTGGCTGTATCGGCGATGTTGCAGATATCGCCATTGACGATCACCGGGATCGAAACTGCATCCTTGACCCGCCGCACAAACGCCCAGTCCGCCTCGCCCTTGTACATCTGATTACGGGTGCGGCCGTGGACGGTGATCATCTTGACGCCAAGGTCTTCGGCAATCCGGGCGAGTTCGGGCGCATTCAGGCTGTCGTGGCACCAACCCATTCGCATCTTGACGGTGACCGGCACATTCACCGCCTTGACTGTCGCTTCGATCAGCTTGGTGGCGAGCGGAATCTCACGCATCAGCGCTGAACCGGCATAGCCGTTGACGACTTTTTTGACCGGGCAGCCCATGTTGATATCGATGATCGCCGCGCCGCGATCCTCAACCAGTTTAGCCGCATCGCCCATTTGCAGCGGATCGCAGCCGACCAGTTGCATCGACACCGGCTCTTCGATCTTGTCCCACATGGTCTTCTGCAGTGAAACCCGCGTCTCGCGGATCGCCGCCGGAGTGGCGACCATTTCGGTCACGTTGAGGCCAGAGCCAAAGCGCCGGACCAAACGCCGGAACGGCAGATCACTCACCCCGGTCATCGGGGCAAGGATCACCGGGCAGTCGATCTGGACCGGGCCGACCATGATCGGATCGAGCCGTGGCGGGGGAGGAAGCGGGTTCATTGTCAAAGTGCCTAAAATTTGGGCAGCACATAGGGAATTGCTCCGCGCGCGGCAAGCCTATACCGGCATCGTATGGCTGACACCCCTTCCCGCCCCGCAGTTGCCGCCGTGATCGTCGCGGCCGGATCAGGCGTGCGCGCAGGCCAGCCGCTCCCCAAGCAGTTCGCACTATGGCGCGGCAAGCCGGTAGTGCGCCATTCGGCTGAGGCGTTGGCGGCGGCGGGCGTGGCCACGATTGTCGTCGCCGTGCCTGCTGGCGGCGCGGATATCGCTGAACAGGCGCTGCGCGGGATTGCCGGGATCAGGATCATTACTGGCGGCGCGACCCGGCAGCAGTCTGTCCGGCTGGCGCTTGAGGCGCTGGAGCCCGAGACCCCGGACCACGTTCTGATCCACGATGCCGCGCGCCCGGTTCTGCCATTGGCCGTGATCGAGCGCTTGCTGGCGGCGCTGGAGCATAACACCGGCGCAATCCCGGTTCTGCCGGTGGTCGATAGTCTGGCCCATGCCGTTGGCGATCTGATGGGCGCTCCAGCTCAGCGCGACTTGTTGCGCCGAGTACAGACCCCGCAGGCTTTTCGCTATCCGGCTATCCTGTCAGCCCACCAGAACTGGAACGCGGCTCAAGCGGCGGGCGATGACGCGCAGGTCGCGCGCGCTGCTGGGTACACCGTCGCATTGGTCGAAGGAGACGAACGGTTGCACAAGCTTACTTTCGCCAGCGATTTCGCCCCTGCCGCCCCGGCAATCCGGGTCGGCACCGGCTATGACGTCCACCGCCTCGCCCCGGGCGAGGAGCTGTGGCTGTGCGGGATCAGAATCGCGCATGACAAGGGCCTCGCAGGGCACAGCGATGCCGATGTTGCGATCCATGCACTGGTCGATGCGATTCTCGGCGCGATTGGCGCGGGCGATATCGGCAACCATTTCCCGCCCAGCGATCCGCAATGGCGCGGCGCCAGCTCCGACCGGTTCCTGACACATGCGGTCGGACTGGCGGCTGCGGCAGGCTACCGGATCGGCAACGTCGATCTGACGCTGATCTGCGAAGCGCCCAAAATCGGCCCACACCGCGAAGCGATGCGCGCGCGACTGGCCGAACTGCTCGGCACCGATATCAGCGCGGTTAGTGTAAAGGCAACAACCACCGAAAAGCTGGGCTTTACCGGACGTTCCGAAGGGATCGCCGCCCAAGCCGCCGCCACCCTGCTGCGCGACTGATCGAACGGACTGGATTTTCCCGTAGAACGGGACCAAGGGCGCAACGCGCGATTCGCATTCGCAATTGGGGACACCCTCATCCGTGAACTTGCTTCCAGAAGAATTGACCACACTCGCTGCGCGGGTGATTGCTGAAAACCGGGCGATTGGCCGGACTGTGGCGCTGGCTGAAAGCTGCACCGGCGGGCTTGTTTGCGCCGCGCTGACCGATGTGCCGGGATCGTCAGCGGTGCTCGATCGCGGCTTCGTGACCTATTCGAACGAGGCCAAGCACGAAAGTCTGGGGGTTTCCAACGACCTGATCGACGCATTTGGCGCGGTTTCAATCGCCTGCGCTTGGGCCATGGCGCAAGGAACGCTGCGGGTCAGCCGGGCCGATGTCGCGGTTGCAATCAGCGGAATAGCGGGGCCCGATGGCGGGTCAGAGCTCAAGCCGGTCGGCACGGTGGTATTCGCCCGGGCGGTGCGCGGCAGCGACGAACTGGTGGCCGAAGAACGCTTGCTGGACGGCACCAACCGCGCCGAAATCCGCCATCAAGCGGCGCTGATCGCGCTCGAACTGCTGTTGCCGTAAAGCTCCTCAGCCCGGGTCTCAAAAGCGCCGACCATCTTACGGAAAGCACGATTAAAATACTGCCCGG
>JANMHL010000191.1:0-3157 GCA_031375125.1 Novosphingobium sp.
CAGTTCGGCATGGTTGAGGTACAGGTGCGTATCGCCGCCCATCCAGACCAGCTCACCCGGATCAAGGTCAGCCTGCTGAGCCAGCATCCGGGTAAACAGCGCCGCCCCAAACAGGTTGAACGGCAGACCGAGCGCAACGTCGCAACTGCGCTGGCTCAGCAGGCAGTTCAGCCGGTTGCCCGCGATATGGAACTGATAGGTCTTATGGCACGGCGGCAGTGCCATCTGATCGAGCTCAGCCACGTTCCAGCCCTCGACAATATGGCGGCGGCTGCCTGGGTTGTGGCGCAGACTTTCGACCAATTGCGCGACTTGGTTGATCCCCGGCCCTTTGCGGAACAAGCCATCGCCTGCCGGTTGATAGGTTGGCCAATCGGTCCACTGTTTGCCGTAAACCGGTCCCAGATCACCCCAGCGTGCAGAAAAGCCCTCGTCCTCGGCAATCCGGGCCGCAAACGCTTCGACTGTAATCGCATCGCCGGTGGTTTTGACATAGTTGGCGTGGGGCCATTCGTTCCAGATCTTGACCCCTTGCAGCACCAAGGGGCGAATATTGGTGTCGCCGGTCAGGAACCACAGGAATTCGCGCGCGGAGGTTTTCCAATAGACCCGCTTGGTGGTGATCAGCGGCATCGCCCCGCCCGCCAGATCGAACCGCAGCTGTGCGCCGAACACCGACCGGGTGCCGATCCCGGTGCGGTCGATCCGCTCGTCCCCCGCCTCCCAAATACGGCGCATCAAGGCGAGGTATTGCCATTCCCAGTGATCGGACGATGGGGAATATGAGGGAATCGCAGCGCTGGCCATGAAGTCACGTTAGCGGCAGATTGCCCGCTTGCCACCCACGGAATCGCCGATTATAGGCCCGTTCCTGCCTCGCCCCCGTTTGGGGGTGAACGATCGGTCGGGGAATAGCTCAGCCTGGTAGAGCACTGTCTTCGGGAGGCAGGGGCCGGAGGTTCGAATCCTCTTTCCCCGACCAGTTTTTTGGAAAGAGAAAACGTCCGGGGGACGTTTTCCCAAAAAACTCCCGAGTGCAAACGAGGGGCACGCTGGCGGCGTTCAAATCCCGGTTCTGGCCAAAACTACCCTTCAAACCCCCTTGCAACCGCGCACAGCTTCGCGCACCTTGCTGCAACGCACAATTATCCCTCCCCCAAGAAGCACCTCCCCCATGAGCGATTCCCGTCTGACCCTGATGGAAGCCATCAGCCGCAAACTGAAAGTCGAAGCGCTCTACAATGGCGTGACGATCCAATTGGCACCGCACCTGATGTTTCAACGCCACGGCGATCTGTTCGTATCGGCGCTCAACTATGGCAAAGTCTGGCGCAGCGACGAAGAACCCCGGCTGGGCCAGTTCAAACTGGCGGGCCTGAGCGAGGCCAAGTTGCTGGACGAGACGTTCGAGCCGCTGCCGGATTTCAAACCGGTCGTACCGCGCGAGAGTGATGTGATGGTGCTGGCGGTCTGACGCCAGGCCTCACCCGCGCTGCCAGACTGACCAGGCCCATCCCGCTAACCCCAGCCAGAAAAGCACGATCAGCGCAGCGCCCAGCCGCGATGGTTTGGGCCAAGCAGTAACCTCGGCCTGCGCCCGCAATTCATCGCGCAAGTCCGGCGAGATCATCCGCAGGGTCAGCCAGATCCCCGCCGGGACCAGCAGCAAATCGTCAAGCAGCCCCAGCACTGGAATGAAATCGGGGATCAGATCAATCGGGCTGAGCGCATAGCCAACCACCAGGGCCGCCAGCATTTTGGCCGGCAGCGGCACCCGCGGATCGCGCGCGGCCAGCCACAGCAGCAGCACTTCACGGCGCAGCGCCTTGGCCCAATGGAGCAGGCGCTCCCTCACCCGCCCCGCAGCAATTGCACGCCCCAATCGCGCTCAAAGAGATAGAGCAGCAGCCGCGCCGCCTCGCCGCGCGGGCCGGTCAGGCCGCCGTCGCGCTCGATCAGCAGGCGGGCGTCATCGTGGGCCGTGGGCAGCAGCCGCTGAATTTGCTCCAGCGACGCGACCCGAAACGGCGTATCGCCCGACTGGCGTGTGCCGAGCAGTTCGCCGCCGCCGCGCAGTTTGAGGTCTTCTTCGGCCAAGCGGAACCCGTCCTGCGTCTCGCGCATCAGCGCCAGCCGCTCGCGCGCGGTTTCGCTGAGCGCGAGCCCGCGCAGTAGCAGGCAAGTGCTCTTGCCATCACCGCGCCCAACCCGCCCACGCAGCTGGTGGAGCTGAGCGAGGCCAAACCGTTCGGCCTGCTCGATCACCATCAATGTCGCGTTTGGGACATCGACGCCAACCTCGATAACAGTCGTTGCGACCAGCAGCCGGGCTGCGCCGCTGGCAAAGCGTTCCATCGCCGCGTCCTTGGCCTCTGGCCGCAACTGGCCGTGAACGAGCACGACGGTGTCACCGAACCGCTCCTGCAGAACGGCATAACGCGCCTCTGCCGCCGCAATGTCTTCGGTTTCAAGTTCACGAACCATCGGGCAAACCCAATAGGCTTGGCTCCCGCTTTCGATATGCCGCCCCACCGCGCCAACCACATCGTCCAGCCGCTCCAGCGCCACCACCCGCGTATCGATCGGCTGGCGCCCGGGCGGCATTTCATCAAGCCGGCTAACGTCCATTTCGCCATACTGGGCCAGAGTCAGCGTGCGCGGGATCGGGGTGGCGGTCATCGCCAGGCAGTGCGGCGTCCGCTTACCCTTTTGCGTCAGCATCAGCCGCTGGCCGACGCCAAAACGGTGCTGCTCATCAATCACCACTAGCGCGAGGTTCTTATAGGCCACCGCATCCTGAAAGATTGCATGGGTACCGACCACCAGCTGGATCGAGCCATCGACCAGCCCCATCAGGATCGATTCGCGGGCCCGGCCCTTGTCGCGGCCGGTGTACAGCGCGATTTCCACTCCGGTGCCGGACAGCATCCGACTGAGCGTTGCGTGGTGCTGGCGGGCGAGAATTTCGGTCGGAGCGAGCAGCGCAGCCTGCGCCCCCGCCTCCACTGCCAGCAGCATGGCTTCCAGCGCGACCACGGTCTTGCCCGATCCGACATCGCCCTGCAGCAGCCGCAGCATCGGCGCAGGCTGCGCCAGATCGCCCTCAATCTCGGAAATACTGCGCCGCTGCGCACCCGTTAGCGCAAACGGCAGATGC
>JANMHL010000194.1:0-1729 GCA_031375125.1 Novosphingobium sp.
AATATTCCGTCGATGGAAGGCACCTCGCGGCTATCCCCGCATCTGGCATTTGGCGAAATATCGCCTGCCACGATCTGGCACCACACTGCCGGGTTGGGCGGATCGACCAGGACGTTTTTGGGCGAGCTCGGCTGGCGCGACTATGCCCAGAACGTGATCCTGCAACTGCCTGACTACGGCGCAAAAAACGCCAAGGCGGAATTTGACGAGCTGGCTTGGCGCAGCGGCCCAGCGGCGGAGGCCGATCTGGCGGCATGGCAGCAGGGCCGTACCGGCTACCCCATCGTCGATGCCGGGATGCGGCAGTTGTGGCACACTGGCTGGATGCACAACCGGGTGCGGATGATTGTGGCTTCGTTCCTGATCAAGCATCTGCTGATCGATTGGCGGCGCGGTGAACAGTGGTTCTGGGATACCCTGCTCGATGCCGATTACGGCCAGAACGCGGTCAATTGGCAATGGAGCGCGGGCACCGGAGTGGACGCCAATATGTTCGTTCGGATCATGGCCCCGCTGACACAGTCACCCAAGTTCAACGCCGCCGACTATATCCGGCAATGGGTGCCGGAACTGGCGCACTTGCCAGAGGCCGCGCTGCACGATCCGCCACTGCCGGTGCGCGGCTATCCCGCCAAACTGATCGGCCATGCCGAGGGCCGGGCGCGGGCGCTGGCGGCGTGGGCCGAATTGAAGGGCTAGGCTTCGGCCTCCTCCGGCTCTGCGCCCATCAACTTGTTGACGATCAGCGCCACTGCGATGCAGGCCACCAACGTTACCACCATCGCATCGATATAGTGGAACCAGCTGGGCAGGAATGCGGGCGGATAGGTCAGGATCAGGCCGTAAAACACCACCCCGAACCCGATCGCGATGCTCGCGGCAGAGGCTCTGACCCCTTTGAACAGCAAGCCGACGATAAAGGCCGACAGAATCGGCATTGAAGTGAGTCCGTTGAGTTTCTGCAAGGTGTTGATGATGCTTTCGGTGTTCTCGAAAATCGGCACCAGCGCCACGCCGATGGCAGCCACCAGTATCGTCGCGCGCAGCGAAATCTTCCAGTAATCCTTTACGGGCGCGACAAACCGGTCGTGGAAATCGACCGCATAGAGCGCGACCGCACCGTTCAGGATCGCCGAGGTGTGCGCGATCACCGCTGCTGCCATCATCGCGGCGAACGCGCCAGACAACCACGGCGGCAGCACGTGCGCGACGATCCGGCCATAGCTGGCATCGTGCAGTGTTCCGAACAGCTTGAAGGCCACCACGCCCGGCACCACCACGATCAGCGGCACGATCAGAATGCGGACCATGGCGGCGGCCATCACCCCTTTCTGCGCCTCTCTCACTGTCGGCGCGGCCATCGCTTTCTGGGTGATGTTCTGGTTGGTCGACCAATAGAATATCTGGATGAACACCATGCCGGTAAACAGCGTGTGGAACGGGATCGGGCTGTCGGTGGAACCGATCATAGTCAGCCGTTCGGGCGGAATGCCGTCAAAGTTCCAGCCAATCGCATTGAGTGCCAGCACCACCACCAGCAACGCAATCGCCAGCACCCCGATCCCGGAAAAGGTATCCATCACGGCAACCGCCTTCAGCCCGCCCAGAATGGTGTAAAGCGCGGCAATCGCCGCCATCGGAATGGCAAAGACCAGCAGCGATCCCTCCCACCCCAGCATCGTTTTGAGGAACAGGCTGCCCGAATAGAGCGCGGCCGGGACATAGACTG
>JANMHL010000250.1:0-1750 GCA_031375125.1 Novosphingobium sp.
GGCTTCGACAAGCTCAGCCCGAGCGGATGTTGTGGAGGAGAATGTTCCACAAGCGGCGCCGGCCCCAGAGCCGACCCAGCAAGCCCCCGTTCCAACTCCCAAACCCGCTCAGGCTGAACCTGTCGAAGCCCCTGCGGCCACCCACGCAAAAGTCCTCGCCTCCCCAGCCGTCCGCCAGCGCGCCAGCGACCTTGCGATTGACCTGGCGCAGGTCAAACCGGCTGAGGACAGCCGCATTCGCCACGCCGATCTTGACGCGTTCCTGTCCTATAACGCTGCGGGGGGCTTCCGCGCTGCTGGCTCCAAAGGCACCGATCAGACCGTCAAAGTCATCGGCCTGCGCCGCCGGATCGCCGAAAACATGGCCGCATCCAAACGCAGCATACCGCATTTCTCTTATGTTGAGGAATGCGATGTCACGGCGCTGGAAGCGATGCGGGCGCAGCTCAATTCGGCGCGCGGGAGCCGGCCAAAACTAACCATGCTGCCGCTGTTGATCGCTGCGATCTGTCGTGCTTTGCCGGACTATCCAATGCTCAACGCACGCTATGATGATGAGGCGGGCGTGGTCCAGCGGTTCGGCGCGGTGCACCTGGGTATGGCCGCGCAAACCGAAGGCGGGCTGATGGTGCCGGTTATCCGCGATGCGCAGGACAAGAACCTGTGGCAACTAGCGGCCGAGATTGTCCGATTGGCAGAAGCTGCGCGAAGCGGCAGCGCGACCAGTGCGGAACTGTCCGGCTCAACCCTGACGATCACATCGCTGGGCCCGCTCGGCGGGGTGGCGACCACGCCGGTTATCAACCGACCGGAAGTGGCGATTATCGGCCCGAACCGGATCATCGAACGCCCGATGTTCGTGTCCGATGGCATGGGCGGCGAACGAATCGAAAAGCGCAAGCTGATGAACATTTCGGTCAGCTGCGATCACCGCGTGGTTGACGGCTGGGACGCCGCCAGCTTTGTTCAGGCGGTGAAGAAGCTGATCGAAACGCCGGTGCTGCTGCTGGCGGATTGAATTTCCTTGATCCTCTCCATTTTGCGTAGCCAAATGGGGAGGTGGCAGTGCGAAGCACTGACGGAGGGGTTTCTACGCCAGCGTCGCAGCCCCTCCGTCTCGTCCTCCGGACGATCCACCTCCCCATTTGTGGCCTTCGCCAAAAATGGAGAGGAACTGAGAGGAGGCAGTACTATGGCCAACGACCCCAAATTCGACGCCTATATCGCCAAGGCAGCGCCGTTTGCCCAGCCGATCCTGATCCACCTGCGCGCGCTGGTCCACGATACCGTTGCGGGACTGGACGAGGGCCTGAAGTGGGGGATGCCGCACTTCAGCTATAAGGGCAAAAACCTCGCGGGGATGGCGGCGTTCAAGGCGCACGCCGCCTTTATTCTGCGCGGCGAAGGGCGACAGGGTGAAGGGATGGGCGGCTATGGCAAGATTGCCTCGCTGGCTGAATTGCCGCCTGAAGCCGACCTTCGCGCAGGAATTCTCGCCGCCAAGGACCGGATCGATACCGATGGCACCGCGATCAGGCCGAAAGCAACTAAGCCCAAGGCACCCAAGCCCGAAATCCCGACGCCCGATGATTTCGCTGCCGAACTCGCCCGCTATCCTGGCGCGCGCGAACGGTTTGATGGCTGGGCCCCCTCGCACCGCCGCGAATATCTGGAATGGATTGTCGCTGCCAAGCGGCCGGAAACCCGCGCCAAGCGGATCGCGCAGGCGGGGGAATGGATCGGTGAAGGG
>JANMHL010000262.1:0-2147 GCA_031375125.1 Novosphingobium sp.
GATGGCGCTGATGGGGGCCGAAGTGCTGCTCTATCCAACTGCGATTGGCAGTGAGCCCTATGATACGGAACTGGATACCAGCCGGATGTGGCGGCGTGCGATGATCGGTCATGCCGTATCGAACTGTATGCCGGTGGTGGCTGCAAACCGGATCGGGACCGAGGACGGGCAGAGCTTTTACGGGCACTCGTTTATTGCGGACGAGTGGGGCGATCTGCTTGCGGACTATGGTGCCGAAGAAGCGGGTGTGCTCACCGCGACGCTCGATCTGGCCCGCGCAGCAAAACACCGCGCCGGGATGGGCTTTTTCCGTGATCGCCGCCCGCAGCTGTATGGCCGGATTGCCGAGGACAAGTGATCAAATTCCACGTCCCGTTCGTGTCGAGCGAAGTCGAGACACCGTGCGCAGGGTGTCTCGACTGCGCTCGACACGAACGGAGGTTGGTGGATTAGTTCGTTGGTGTTCCGCTATCTGATCGCGCTGGGCTCCAATCAGCGGCACCACCGCCACGGCCCGCCCGAACAGGTGTTGCGGGCCGCTTTGGCCGCGCTGGCGGCAGAGGCGGGCGCGGTGCTGGCCGCCGCGCCGCTGATCCGCTCGGCCCCACTTGGCCCGTCGCGGCGGCGCTACGCCAATGGCGCGGCGCTGATTGAGAGCCGGTTGGAGCCGGACGAATTGCTCGACCTGCTCAAGGCGATTGAGGCTGAATTTGGCCGCCGCAACACCGGCCAGCGCTGGTCCGCGCGGGTGCTCGATCTCGACATCGTGCTGTGGAGCGGCGGGGCCTGGTCCTCGCCCGGACTGACTATCCCGCATCGGGAATTTCGCGAGCGGGGCTTTGTGCTGAAGCCCGCCGCCGCCATCGCACCGGATTGGCGCGATCCGCTGACCGGGCTCTCGCTGCGCCAGCTTTACCGGCGCAGCGAGAGGTCTTGCCCGATCAGAACTTGATCACGATCCCGCCACTGACCGAGTTGGCGACATGGCCGCCGGCCATGGTTGTCAGATCGTAGTTCAGCCGCAGCGACAGGGTCCGCAGCCGTGCTTCGATCCCGACGCCGCCGGTGAAGGTCGAATCCGAGACTCCCTGGCCAGTCACCACATAGGCCGATCCGCGGGCGCCTTGGATATCGGCATAATCGAGCAGCTGGTTGTAATCACCGGAAATGCGGTGGCGGTATTCGGCCTTGCCGGTCAGCAACCAGCGGCCCGTCTTGTCGAGCGGATAGCGCAGCCGCACCCCGGCCGTGCCGCTGTAGCTGTTCTCACTGGCCGACTGATAGGCCAGCGCCCAGAACGGCGATCCGGTTTCAGTATAAGGTGACAGGTTCACCCAGATCCCGTCGGCGCGCAGGTAAGGAGCAATCTCCAGCCGCCCGGACTTCGCTTCAACCGTTACGATCAGGGCCGCAAAGGTCTGGCGTTGGCGGCGCTTGCCATCGAGCAGGATCCCGCCGCTGGCCGAGAACCGAGTGCTGTTGATCGTGCCAAAGCCGGTGCCGACGATCAGGTCGATATAGGTCTTGGGCGCTGCTTTCAGGCTGCCATAGAAGGCCAGCGAGGCATTGGTGGCATCGCTTTCAGACCCCATCGTCCCAAGCCGGCTGTGATCCCAGGCAAAGCCCATTGCCACACCCAGTTTCAGGCTATCGCTGACCTTGCCGTCCATCCCGGCAGTGATCCCGGTTGAGGTAAAGCGGGTTTCGACCAGGCCATTGGGCTGCTGCTTGCCAAAGCTGACATCGCCGCTGGCCCAGACGTGGACCACCCGCGGTTCCGTCAGGCTGCCTGCAGCGGCATAGCCTGCAGCGTTCTGGACCGGGGCGGCGTCAAGGCCGATCGGATCGTAAGAGCCGAGCATCGTGCCCGAAGCGGAACCGGGTTGGCCGGTGTTGTAACCATAGCCCGAGCGATTGTGCTGGCCGCCCTGTTCCCACGGCAGGTTCGATGCCATCCGCGCGCGCGGCTGGCTGAGCGTGACCTGCAGCGCATCCTGATCTTCGCCATCGGAGTGCAACTGGTCGAGCCGCCCACCGATGTTGTCGAGCTGGGTCCGGCCGAACCGTTCGACCGTGTTGAACTGCGTGCTGATCGTCCCGCTGACTTCGGGATCAAGCGCGGGATCGGGCCGGGCGTTGACGCTGAC
>JANMHL010000322.1:0-2722 GCA_031375125.1 Novosphingobium sp.
CCAACGTATTCGCGGTCGCCACCGGGATCGAGGAGCACAACAACTACGCGGTCGATTTCATCGAGGCGCTGGCCGAGATCAAGCGGCGCTGCCCGCACGTCCATTTTTCCGGCGGGCTCTCCAACTTGTCGTTCAGCTTTCGCGGTAACGAGCCTGTGCGCCGGGCGATGCACAGCGTGTTCCTGTTCCACGCGATCCCGGCCGGGCTCGATATGGCGATCGTCAACGCCGGGCAGCTTGACGTCTATGACCTGATTGACCCGGCGCTGCGGACCGCCTGCGAGGACGTGATCCTCAACCGTGATGAGGGTGCCACAGAGCGCCTGATCGTGATGGCCGAAAGCTTCAAGGGCACCGATGCGGTGGCCGAAAAGCAGGCCGCCGAATGGCGCGGCTGGGACGTGGTCCGGCGGCTGGAACATGCGCTGGTCAAAGGGATCGACGCGCATATCGTCGAGGATACCGAAGAAGCCCGTCTGCTCCACCCGCGCCCGATTGAAGTGATCGAAGGCCCGCTGATGGCGGGGATGAACACCGTTGGCGATCTGTTTGGCGCAGGTAAAATGTTCCTGCCGCAAGTGGTCAAATCCGCCCGCGTGATGAAGAAAGCGGTTGCCCACCTGATCCCCTATATCGAAGCGGCGAAGGAACCCGGCGCCCGCCCCAAGGGCAAGATCGTGATGGCCACGGTCAAAGGCGACGTTCACGACATCGGCAAAAACATCGTCGGCGTGGTGCTGCAATGCAACGGCTACGAAGTGATCGACCTTGGCGTGATGGTGCCCTGGTCCAAAATCCTTGAGGTCGCGATTGAGCAGGATGCCGACATGATCGGGCTGTCCGGCCTGATCACGCCGAGCCTCGACGAGATGGTCACCGTGGCCGAGGAAATGAAGCGCGCTGGCTTCTCCATGCCGCTGCTGATCGGCGGGGCGACCACCAGCAAAGTCCACACTGCGCTGCGGATTGACCCTGCCTATGATGGCCCGGTGATCCACGTGCTCGACGCCAGCCGCGCTGTGGGCGTGGCCAGCAAGCTGCTGTCCGACACGCAGGCAGAACCGCTGGTCGCGGCCACCGCGGCGGAATATCAGCACGTTCGCGATCTTCGTTCGGGCAAGGATCCCTCGGTCCTGCTCAGCCTGACAGACGCCCGCGCCAATGGCTTCAAGGCCGACATGAGCGACAAACCGCCGCCGCCCGAAGCGCCCGGGCTGCACGTGTTCGCCGACTGGGATCTGACCGATCTGGTCAGCCTATTCGATTGGACCCCATTCTTCCGCGCTTGGGAATTGGCCGGCAATTACCCCGCGATCCTGACCGACGAAGTGGTTGGCGAAAGCGCCAGCTCGCTGTTTCAGGATGCGCAAGCGATGCTGAAGCGAATCGTCGACGAGAAATGGCTGACCGCGCGCGGCGTGGTCGGGATGTGGCCCTGCGCGCGGGATGGCGATGATGTCGAAATCTATCTGACCGAGGAAGAACGACACGTCCGCCTGCCGTTCCTGCGCCAGCAAATCCGCAAGAGCCGCGACCGGGCCAACTTCTGCCTCGCCGATTTCATCGACCCCGATGGCGATTGGATCGGCGGCTTTGCGGTTGGCATCCACGGGATCGAGCCGCATCTGGAACGTTTCCGGGCCGATCACGACGACTATTCAGACATCCTGCTAAAGGCCTTGGCCGACCGCTTTGCCGAAGCCTTTGCCGAACGGCTGCACCAACACGTCCGGACCACGCTGTGGGGTTATGCCCCGGGCGAACAGCTGACCAATGCCGCACTGATCCGCGAGGAATATCGCGGCATCCGCCCCGCCCCCGGCTATCCCGCCTGCCCGGACCACAGCCTCAAACCAATCCTGTTCGACCTGTTGAACGCCACCGAAAACACCGGGATCACCCTGACCGAAAGCCAAGCGATGCTCCCCACCGCCGCGGTCAGCGGGTTCTACTTCGCCCACCCCGAAAGTTCGTACTTCGGCGTGGCGCGGATCGGGCGGGATCAGGTGGAAGACTACGCCGCGCGGCGCGGGATGGAACTGAGCGTGGCGGAGCGGTGGCTGCGGCCCAATCTTGATTGATCAGTCAGACGGTTTCGCAGTCCGGTCGGTGTTGCGCTTATCGGCCACAAAGGCCTGATTGTCGGCCCCTTTGACGATTTCGAACAGCCCGGTTGCCTCAAATAGAGCCGGGAAATTCTTTGCACCGTAATTGCGCGGGTCGATCGGGGCTTGGCGCTTGGCCGCACTACCTGCTGCTGCCAGCAGCGCCCAGCCATCGTCGCGCATGACCGCCTGAACCGCCAAGCGCAAGGTTGCCACCAGCTTGGCATCCTGCGCCAAGGGTGTTTTGAGCTTTGTCGCGGGTTCGACTTTTGACTTTGGCGCGGCAGCCCCAGTAGCCTTTTGCGTTGGCGATTTGGCGGGCAGTTCTTCGCCAGCGCTTGCCTCTACCACCAGCGTGTCGAGATAAAGAAAGGTTGTGCAGGCCGCTACGAATGGCTCCGGCGTTTTGCGTTCGCCAAAGCCAAACACCTCATGCCCGGCGGCGCGCAGGTGCATTACCAAGGGGGTGAAATCAGCATCGCTTGAGGCGATTGCAAAGGTATCGAGCCGCTGGGTGTAAAGCAGTTCCATCGCATCGATTACCAGCGAAATGTCGGTGGCGTTCTTGCCGCTGGTGTAGGCGAACTGCTGTATCGGCTGAATCGCCATGGTGTGCA
>JANMHL010000394.1:0-2479 GCA_031375125.1 Novosphingobium sp.
ATCGGGCGATTCGACCAGCGTCACCTGCAGGTCCGGACGGCGCGCGGCGAGCATGCAGGCGCTGAGCCAGCCAGCCGTGCCGCCGCCAACGATTGCCCCTTGCCGTACTGCGCCTTCCACCAGTTTCGCCTTTTCGTTCTAGCTGTCCCCGAAACGGTTCGAGAGCCGCACCTTGGCGGGTGCGACTCTCGACCGGAAATCAGACAGGATCAAGCCGAACCTGTCAGAAGTTCAAGCGGAACCCGGCCGAATACCGGGCATAACCGGGGGCAGCGAAGAACACCGTCTGATCATTGCGCTGATGGCCGCGGCGATCGGCGTTGGTGACGTTGATCCCTTCGACGAACACCGTGTAGCCCTTCTTGATTTCCCAGCTCGCGCTCACGTCGAACTGGCCATAGGCATCGATGTAATAGGGGTCGAAACCATAGCCCGCCAGGAACCCGTCGCGCCAGTTGTAGGCAACACGCGCCTGGATGCCGTTCTTGTCATAGAACAGCACCGCGTTGGCACTGTCGCTGACCCCGTTCACTGCGAACTGGGTGGCGGTGTAGCGCAGCGTGTTATCGAAGCGGGTATCGCTGCGCACGATCGTATAGTTGGCGATCGCACCAAAGCCGGTGTCGCCCAGCGTATGCTGCACGGCAAATTCCCAGCCCCACAGCTTGGCGACCTTGTCCGAATTGCCCGGACGGGTAGTGGTGAACTGAACCAGCGGATCGCCCGGCTGGCCGATAATGCCAACCGGCTGAGTGCCGTTATAGGACACCGCAGTCGGATAGTTGGCGATGACGTAACCGAGGATTGAGTTCGCGCTAGGCATCCCTCCCGCACCGAGATTATCGGTAAACGCCGCGTTCGGGCCAAGAGCTGAGCGGGCGGACAGGAAAATCGCACCTTGGCCCGGGTTGGTCAGCCCGAACAAGGGCTGCTGTACCGTCTCGTTGGCGATGAAGTTACTGACTTCCTTGCGGAAGTACCCAACCGAGAAGTAGCTGTTGCGACCAAAATACCATTCTGCCGATGCATCGATGTTCTTCGACTTGTATGGCAGCAAGCCTGGATTGCCGCTGCTGGCGGTGCTTCCGCCGCCCGGACGAAGTGGCTGGTTGACTTGGATGCCGCCCTGCAAGCTTGCATAGTCGGGCCGGGTAATAGTTTGACTGTACGAAGCGCGCAGCTTTATGCCTGATATCGGCGAGATATCGAAGTCGATCGCCGGCAACCAGTTGTCATAATGCCCCTTGAGAGTCGTGAAGTCAGTCTGGCCGGCGTAGGTCAGGCCGATTTCATTGAACGAGACCATCGCGGTGCGGTTCGGAACCGGAACCAGCGCCGACGAATTGATATCGGTCGATTCGTAACGCACACCTGCGCGCAGGTGCGTGGGCGCAGAACCGAGGTCAAAGCCGAACAGGACCTGGGCATAGGGCGCCAAGGTGCGTTCACCGATCCGCCGATCAGCCTGGAAATTCGCCAGACAGGTGCCCGGAGCGGCCGAGCCGGTGTACGGCGACGAGCAAACCCCGATCGTGCTTTGCAGCAGGTTGATCAGGCCAACCGTATCGACCTGGAAGTAGTTGGGAATGATATTCGTGCCGTTCGAACCGGGCATGCCTGCAAGGCGTCCTGGCAGGTTGGTCATCGTGTAAAGGCTATCGGGTGTCTGCCCCGCGGTCAGCGTGCCGCCCCAGCTATCGCTCTGGATGAAGCCATAGGCCGAACGTACCTTGTTGTCGGTGTAGGTCACACCGAAATCGAGGCTGTCAACGATCCCGGTATCGAAATCGAACCCGCCGCTCAGCGACACTTCGTTGATCGTGTCCTTCATATAGGCATTGCGGAAGGCATTGCCCGAAGGACGGATGTTCTGCGCGAGAATTTCGCTGCCGGGATACATGTTGACCGAAATCACCGGCATCGGCGTGGTGAAATCAACTGTCTGGTTCTTCACCCCGTAGATTGCGCTGCCGACCGCAATGTTGCTGCCATAAGGAGAGGTCGGCTTGCTTTCGGCGGTTGAATGGTGCGCGTCGAATTCAAACCAGATCGCGCCGTCACCCTTCCAGCGGGTGTTGAAGCCGATCGATTTGTTGATCGAACGGTTCTTGGCAACTGCGCCGGTGATCGCCAGATCTTTGCCCTCACCCGGACCGAACGCTTCGGAATAGAAGTTTGCACCGGCCGCCGGGCCGTTGGTCCAGCTGCTGGTGGTGTTGTTATGGTTGAACCAGACGCCGATGCTGCTGGTGCGGGCATCGATGGTGTTCTGCGAATAGGTGTAATCAAGCACCATGGTCAGCGTTTCGGTCGGCCGGATCTGCAAGACCGCCTGACCGTTGATCCGCTCACGCTGGATTTCGGTGAAATCATAGCCCGCGTTCTGCGTCACCTGATAGACATCGGTGGGCTTGGGGTGGTTGGTGACCTGCGCGTAATTGCCGCGCCAGTCGTTGGCGTCAACCGGCAGCGAACCCCA
>JANMHL010000021.1:0-16303 GCA_031375125.1 Novosphingobium sp.
GCCAGAAACGGCGGGGTGAACGCCAGCGCGAGCAAGCTGGGTGAGTGGCCATAACCGGCCAATGTCAGATCAAACGAAACCTTGCGCGGATCGCCATCCAAGGCCGCCAGCACCAGCTGTTCGGCCAGCAAGGCATTGCTCTGGCGGCTCATCCCGTAATTGTTGAACAGATCGGCATCGAACACGAAAATTACCGGATAAAGCGGCGGATCCTCCACCTCTTCAAGTTCTTCCGGGCTGTCGATATAATCCACCGCCAGTGCCCGCAGCCGGGGATAGTCCCCGCCGTCGGCGATATATCCGGCCAGCACCTGTCCGCCGCCATCGCCGGTGACCAGCGGGACCAGGCCTGCGCCCCGGCCCGAAAAGACTTCCTTGGGATTGGGCAGTTGCCCGCTCAGCCCAGCGCCGCTCCAGCCGCCCGGACGCGGCCCGGTTTCGAGAGCGCCGGTTTGCAGCGAGAGGTTGTCGTAAAACCCCTTCCAGTCGGGCGGCATCACGTCGAGCAGCCGGACATAACCATCCTTGGCCTTGGGCGTCCCTTTGGGCAGCGGGATCGCCAGCCATTTGGGCAGGACGATGATGGTCGGCCCGGCGCCCCGGCGCGCGCCCACCAGCCGGTTCAGCTTGTCACCCGTGGTGCCGTGGTCCGGGGTCAGGATCAGCAGCCCCGGTTGATCCAGCGCCGCCTGCGAACGGACCGGGGTGATGGTAAAGCCGCGCTTTGTCAGATACTGACCAAGCGCGGCATAGCCGGTCAGCCCTTTGCCCTGCACATGGGCTCCGCTGGCGCGCGGCGCTGGTTCGTCCATCCCGCTGCCGACAATCCATAACAGCGCCACGAAACACAGGGCCCCGAACAGCACCAGCCCCAAGGCAACGCGCGGCGAAAATGGGCCGGTGGCGCGCCCGCTCATGCCGCGATCCGCCCCAATGCAAAGCTGGCATAGGCCTCACGCGCGGCTTGCCAGTCAGCCACATCGAGCCGCCGCAGCGCAAACAGGCTGCGCTCGGTCCGCGCCGCGATCAGCCCAAAGGCGGCGCGGGCGCTGTCGGACAGCCCTGCGATTGCCGCTATTTCGCGCGCGGTGCTGGCTTGCCGGACCCATTCGGGCCGGGTATCGGCGATGTGCTCAACGCTGCGTTTCAGCAGCAGATGGGTTGCCTCGTCAAACTGGCCAGCGGCAGCCAGCCGGTCTGCCTCGGCCAGCAAGGCGCGGGCCTGTTCCTGCTGCGGGGCCCAGCTGGCAGCTTCGGCAGGGTTGCCCGCGTTCAGGCGGCGGCGCGCAATCATCGGGCTTAACACCCGCCAGCTCAGCCAGCCGATCACCAATGCGGCGAACCCCAGCAAGACCCATTGCAGCACCGGCCATGATACGCCCAGCGCCCGTCCAATCGGGCCGAACAAGGCTTCAAAAAATTCGGCCAGCGATTTCAGCCAACCGGGCACTTCAGGGGGTTTCAGTTCGACTTGGATCGGAGTGAACTGGATCGAGGGATCGCCCTGCACGGCCTGCCAATCGCGGGCAGCGTCCTGAGCGGCAGTGGCCCCTTCGATTGCTGGCGCGGCGGTCGTCACGGACAATCTGTTCGCACGGGCCAAGCGGCGGAGCAAGCCGTAGAAATGGCTAAGTGCCGCTTAACCGCGAACAAGTTCCTGTCGGTAGGTGCCCAGAACCCGCAATTGCTTGCAGTGGAACGCCAGCTCTTCCAGCGCCCGGTCAACCCCCGGATCGCCCGGCGCGCCGATGATATCGGCGTAGAACATCGTGGCGGAGAAACTCGCGCCCTTTTGATAGCTTTCCAGCTTGGTCATGTTGACCCCGTTGGTGGCGAACCCGCCCATCGCTTTATAAAGTGCGGCGGGGATGTTTTTCACTTCGAACACAAAGGTCGTCATCGCTGCCGCGCCAGCCAAGGATGCAGGATCGAGCGGGTCGCGCGCCAGCACGACAAAGCGCGTGGTGTTATCTGGCGCATCCTCGACGTTTTCGGCGACGATTTTGAGGCCATAAAGCGTGGCGGCAATCTTGGGTGCGATGGCGCAGGTCTGCGCGTCGCCCAGTTCGGCGACATAGGCCGCCGCGCCAGCGGTATCCGCGTAGGCAAGCGGCACGATTCCGCGCTCGCGAAGGAAAAACCGCGATTGACCCAGCGCCTGCGGGTGCGAATAGGCCGCGGTGAACGGCCCGTCCGATAGCGCCATCAACGCGTGGTTGATCGCCATGAAATGCTCACCGACGATCGACAGTCCGCTCTCGGGCAGCAGAAAGTGGATGTCGGCGACCCGCCCATGCTGCGAATTTTCAATCGGAATGATCGCCCGCGCGGCCCGGCCATCCTTGACCGCCTCCAGCGCGTCTTCAAAACTATAGCACGGCAGCGGCAGGCCGTCGGGCGCATATTCCAGCGCGGCGCGGTGACCATTGCAGCCCGGCGCACCCTGAAACGACACCGCCCGCGCCGGGTCAGCGGCGGCGGCAGCCGTCAGTTCCTGAACAAGGGCGAGCGCAGGGGCGGGATAGCTATGCATGGCCGTGCCCCTAGGGCCTGGCCTGCTTTTTCACAACTCCGAACTCTTCATGGCGAAGATCGACTGGTGCGGTTCGTGCGCTTCCATCCGCGCCAGCAGCAGGTCAAGCTCAGGCTCGGCGATGATGATCCCCTGATGCGCCGGGCGGATAAAACCGACTTCGATCATGTGATGATTGAAGGCTATCAGCTGATCGAAAAAGCCCAGCGCATTGAGCAGCCCGACCGGCTTGGCGTGATAGCCCAATTGCGCCCAGCTGACCGCTTCCCACAGCTCGTCCATCGTGCCGACCCCGCCGGGGATGGTGACAAAGCCATCGGACAGCCGGGTAAAGGCGGCCTTGCGCTCGTGCATATCCTTGACCACCACCAATTCGGTGCATTCGTGGTTGGCCACTTCGGCAGAGACCAGCGCTTCGGGGATCACTCCGATTACTTCGCCGCCGGCCTGCAACGCTGCCGTCGCAACCGCGCCCATCAGGCCCAGCCGTCCGCCGCCATAGACCACGCCAATCCCGCGCTCCGCCAGTGTCCGGCCAACGTCAGCGGCCAGTTCGATATAGCGCGGATCAGCCGGGGTGGCCGAACCGCAATAGACTGCCAGGCGCTTCACTTGTGGTTCTCCAGCATCAGTTCGGCGGCTGCCTTAGCACCGGCCAGCACGGCGGCAACCCCTGCACCGGGGTGGGTGCTGGCGCCAACCAGATAGAGATTGGCGACCTTGCCGTCATGATGGCGGACCCGCAACGGGCCCGACTGGCGCGGCACCGCCTCCAGTCCCCAGCCCGAGCCCAGCCAGGCATTGAAATCAAGCGCCAGATCGCGCGGGGACGTGTGAAAGCGGTGGATCAGCCGATCAGCAATATCGGGCACCAGCCGCCGTCCAACTTCGGCCAGAATGCGCTGTTCCAAGGTCTTGCCGATTACTTCCCAATCGAGTGGCAATTTGCCCAAATGCGCCACCGGCACGGTCGCGGAAAACACGCTTTTGCCCGGCGGGGCCAGGCTGGGATCTGTAACCGACGGGTGGCTGAGCAGGATCAGTTGGTCCTGCGGCAAAACCCCGTGGGTGAATACATCGTCGAACAGGCCGGCAAAGCGTGGACCCATCAGCGCCGTGCGATGCGGGATGCCGGGCCAGGTGCCTTCCAGCGCGAAATGGACCGTGAAGGCCGATGGCGCCCAGCGTTTCGCGGCCAGCTTGCGGGCCATGTCAGGCCCACGCGGGCTGTCACGCAGCAAGTCGCGGTAAGTGTGCATCGCATCGGCATTGCTGGCGATCACCGCGCAGGGGCTGGACCAGCCGCTGGCGCATTCAACTTCGGTCACCCGGTTGCCGACCAGCCCCAGCCGGACTACCGGATCACCCAGCCGCAGCGTGCCGCCCAGCGCTTCAAACCGCCGGACCAGCGCCGCGACCAATTGGCCCATCCCGCCTTCGGGCCACCAGCCATGGCCCGGCGGCGGCGGGATCTGGCCCAGTAGGTGCAGCGCGCTGGCCGACGCCGGGTTGCCCCCGGCCAGCAGCACCGGCAACGCCAAAGCCTGACGCAAGTGCGGTTCCTTGACCAGATGTGCCGCCAGCCCGGTGGCGCTGCGCCAGCCTTGGTGGCGGATCAGCGCTGGCACCGCTTCCAGCGCGGCCATCGCGCTGCCTTGGCCTTGTTCGGCCAGCCGCTGCCATCCGGCGGCGCGGCTCGCCTCGCACCACTGGGCAAATTCTTCGGCTCCGGCCAGATCATCGGGCGCCAGCCGGGCCAGCTGGGCCGGGCTGGTCGGCAGATCGAGCAATGTCCCGTCGGGCCAGTTACAACGCCAGGCCGGGTTGACCTCGTGCAGTTTCAAATCATCGGCCAGATCCTGCCCGGTCAGGCTCCACAGCGCCCGCAGCGGGCCCGGATCAGCGATCACGGCGGGCCCGGCGTCAAAGGTAAAGCCATCGCGCTGCCAGCTGCGGACCAGCCCGCCCGCGGCCTCGCGGGCTTCGACCAGCACGGTCGGCGTTCCCGCCGCCTGCAACCGGATCGCCAAAGCCAATCCGCCCAGCCCGGCCCCGATCACACAGGCGCGCGGATGCGCTGCCGTGATGGACGGGGCAGTCTTGTCAGTGGTTTTCCGGCGGGCCATTGCCGGGCCTTGTAGCGGGACCGGCGGGTTCCTGCAAAGCGATTGGCTCGCCTAGTTGCCGTTCTTCGCTTCGGCGAAAATGCCGGCGATTGCCTGTTTGAAGCCGTCCCGCTCTTCCGGCGTCGAGATTTCGTCAAAGCCGGGCTCTGGCGCATCTGCGAACGCCTTGCCAACCAGATGCAGTTTCGAGAAACTGCTCTTTTGGCTGTATTTCATCATTTGGGCTTGTTCGGCCGGGGTCAGCGTTGGCATAAGTTCGCGCATCGCCCCGCTCATCGTGCGGTTTTCATCGGCTTGGCGGGCCTGTGCCCCTCTCGCACTGGCTTGACCGGCCATGCTGGTATCGACCGTCGAATCGAGCGAAAGATTGCGGGTTATCGCCAACAGCATCTTTTTGCCGAGCGGAGAGCTGTAGAAATCGGCGATCTCCTGCGCATCGGCCGGGGTCAATTTGGCCGCCAGATTTTGCGCAATCTGGCCGCGCCGTACGGTGGTCGCCCGACCCAGCCAGACGCTCAGGAATGGGCGGGCTGCAGCCCGAAACTTGTCACGCAGTTGCGGCTTGCCTTTAGCCAATGCACCAAAGGACGGATCGTTGCGCACCAGTCCGTCATAGATCGAATCCGCTGCAATATCGGTCATCGCGGACAGGTCCATTCCGCCGATCATCGCATCGTAGAGGTTGAAATAGGCCTGCGCCGGTTTGGCCGATTGCGCCGCAGGGGCGGCCTGCGCCACTGCCGTCGCCGGGAGCAACGCGCAAGCGGCCATCGCCACTGCCAAATTGCGGATCGTCTTGGCGAGCATTGTCTATCCTCCTGAGAACGCGGCGAACCTAGCAGGCCGCGCCAGTCGGGCAAGAGCGCGCAGGCGCGTTTCTGCGAAATGCTTTAGGGTCGTTACCCTAAATTCGTGCTTGCCCTTGATCCCGGTCAATGCTCCGATTGCTTTGTGAGTCGAAACCGGCGCCCGCTGGCGCAAAGGTACCAGCCGCAAAGTGGAGGATGATGATGGCAAGTGCAGCAGTCGCTAACCAGTCCGACTATACCCATGTTGACGTGCTGATCGTCGGCGCGGGGATTTCCGGGATCGGATCAGCCTATCATCTGCAAACCCAATGCCCCGGCAAAAGCTACGCGATCCTGGAAATGAAGGACACGTTTGGGGGCACCTGGGAAACCCACAAATATCCCGGGGTCCGGTCGGATTCAGACCTGTATACTTTTGGCTACCGGTTCAAGCCGTGGGTCGGCACGCCGATCGCGTCGGGTCAGGCGATCCTCGATTATATGGGCGCAGTGATCGAAGAAAACGGGATCGCCCCGCAGATCCATTACGGCCATCGGATCACCGGCGCCGCGTGGGATAGCGCGGCCAACCTGTGGACCGTTTCGGCGGTCCGCAGTTCAGATGGCGCGGCGGTGACTTTCACGGCCAATTTCCTGTGGATGTGCCAGGGCTATTACGATCACGAAAAACCCTATCTACCCGAATGGCCGGGTATGGCCGATTACAAAGGCTTGCTGATCCACGCCCAGCAGTGGGATCCCAAACTCGACTATACCGGCAAACGCGTGCTGGTGATCGGATCGGGCGCGACCGCCGCAACGGTAATTCCGGCCTTTGCCGAAAAGGCCGCGCATGTCACCATGCTGCAGCGCTCACCGACGTACTTCATCGCGGCGCCCAATCAGAACGAACTGGCCGACAAATTGCGCGCCGGGAAAATTGATGAGCCGACCATTCACCGCGTCGTCCGCACCCAGCTGATGTTCGATCAGGACGTGCTGACCCGGCGCTGCGCGACCGAGCCAGAGGCAGTGGTTGAGGAACTGAAAGAGTTGATCCGGGCCTATACCGGACCCGATTTTGAATTTGAACCGAACTTCACCCCGCGTTACCGGATCTGGCAACAGCGGCTGGCCTATGTGCCCGACGGCGATCTGTTTCAGGCGGTGGCGGCGGGCAAGGCCAGCGTCGTGACCGATACGATCGACACCTTCACCGCCAGCGGCGTGCGAACGTCGTCTGGCCAAGAAATTGAGGCTGATATTGTCGTCGCCGCGACCGGGTTCAACCTGCTGATGATGGGCGGCATCCCGTTCAGCGTTGATGGCCAACCGGTCGATTGGCACCAGACGGTCAACTATCGCGGGATGATGTTCACCGGCGTTCCCAACATGGTCTGGGTGATGGGCTATTTCCGCGCCAGCTGGACCCTGCGGGTCGATATGCTGGGCGATTTCGTCTGCAATCTGCTCAACCATATGGACGCCAGAGGCGCGAAACGGATCGACGTCGCGCTGCGCGAAGAAGACCACAATATGCCGCTGGGCGATTGGATTGAGAATGACAATTTCAATCCCAACTACCTGCTGCGCGGAATGAAGCAGCTGCCCAAGCGCGGCGACAAGCCCGAATGGCGCCACAATCAGGATTACTGGGCCGAACGCGATGAAATCCCCGCGACCGATCTGGAAGCCAGCGAGTTCCTGTATGACGGCGTTCGCGCTGGGCAAAAGGTAGCCGAACCGGCCTGAAACTTTTGCTTTGGCCACAAGCGGCGGTGCTGGATTGCCAGCGCCGCCGTTTTGCATCTATGCAGGTTTCAATGAGCAACCAATCAATCTGGTGGGGCGGACAGCGCCCCGATCTCGAAGCCATGACCCGGGGCGGCGAAGGGTCGATGAACGGCTGGCTGGGCATTGAATTCACCGATTGCGGGGATGACTGGATCACAGCTCGGATGCCGGTGAATGAACGGACCAAGCAGCCGTTTGGGCGGCTCCATGGCGGGGCCTCGGTGGCTTTTGCCGAAACGTTGGGATCGGTCGCGGCGGGCTGGTGCGTTGACCGGACCAAGTTCGTCGGCGTCGGCATGGAAATCAACGCCAACCATATCCGCCCCGCTTATGACGGTTTCGTCACGGCTACGGCCCGGCCCGAATCGCTCGGCCGGACCACCCAGGTCTGGACGATCCGGATTGAGGATGAGGCAGGCAAACTGGTCTGCATCTCGCGCTTTACCGTCGCGGTCATCCCGCTCGAAAGGAAATAGCATGGCACAGCAATCCGTCGCGGTGATCGGCGCCGGTGATTTCATCGGCGCAGCGATCGTCCGCAAATTTGCCGCGCAGGGCTTTGCGGTTCACGCCGGGCGCCGCAATGGGGACAAGCTAGCCGCGCTGCTGGGCGGAAGTGTTACGGGGCGCAGCCTTGACGCGCGCGAGCCGGACGATGTTGCCGCCTTTCTGGCTGAGGCCGAAGCGATCGCCCCCTTGGCACTTGTGGTGTTCAACGTCGGTGCCAATGTCCAGTTTCCGCTGACCGAGACGACCGACCGGGTGTTCCGCAAAGTCTGGGAAATGGCCTGTTTTGCCGGGTTCGTGACCGTCCGCGAAGCCGCCCGGATCATGCTCCCGCGCGGGAGCGGCAAGATCTTCGTGACCGGTGCCACCGCGGGCCTGCGCGGCAACCCGGGCTACGCCGCCTTTGCCGCTGCCAAGGCCGGCCTGCGCGCCACCGCGCAATCGGCGGCACGCGAGTTGTGGCCCCAAGGGCTCCACGTCGCCCATTTGGTAATCGACGCAGGCGTCGATACCGAATGGGTCCGGGCCCGGGTGACCGAGCGGATCGGGGCCGCAGCGCTCGCCGCGCAGCCCGATCTGTTGATGCCGCCAGAGGCAGTGGCGGAGGCCTATTGGGCGCTGTACACCCAGCCCAAATCGGCTTGGACATTTGAGCAGGAAATCCGGCCCTTTGGGGAGAATTGGTGATGACGGTCGAGATTGAATTCATCTTCGACTTCGGCGGCCCCAATTCATGGTTCGTCCATCGTGCGATCCCGGCGATCGAGGCCGAGGGCAATGTCACTTTCCGCTATGTCCCGGTCCTGCTGGGCGGGATATTCAAAGCGACTGGCAACAGCCCGCCAATGATGAGCTATGGCCATGTCGCGCCCAAAGTGGCCTATGACCGGCTGGAGATGGACCGCTTCATGGCCCGCCACGCGATCACCGGCTTCCAGTTCAATCCGCACTTCCCGGTCAACACTTTGCTCGCGATGCGCGGCGCGGTGGCGGCGGAGCAGCTCGGCTGCGGCCCGGCTTACCGCGAGGCGATGTACACGGCGTTGTGGCAGGACGGGCTGAAGCTCGATGATCCGCAGGTCTGGGCCGGCGTAGTCAGCGCCGCCGGGCTCGATGCGGCGGCGCTGGGCGAGCTGGTGCAGGACGATGCGGTCAAGGCCGCGCTGGTCACCAGCACCGAAAGCGCCGTGGCGCGCGGGGCGTTCGGCGTGCCGTCCTTCTTCCTCGGCGACCAAATGTGGTTCGGCAAAGACCGCCTGCGCGATGTAGTGGAGGCGGCTACTTCCTGAGCCTTGCCAAGCTGCTCCCGGCCATGCATCGTGCAATTTAACCGCGCGATTGAATTGCGGCGCATTCCGGGAGACCTGACATGAGCGAATACCCCCTGCCCAACGCCTCAACCGATCTGACCGGGCGGGTCGCCCTCGTTACCGGAGCGTCATCCGGGCTGGGCGCGCGCTTTGCCGAAGTGCTGGCCAGTCAGGGCGCGGCTGTGGTGCTGGCCGCGCGGCGGCTTGACCGGCTGGAGGCGCTGGCAGGCAAGATCAAGGCAGCCGGGGGCCGCGCGTTGGCAGTCCAGATGGATGCGACCGATGCCGATTCGATCATCGCTGCGGTCGCTGCGGGCGAAGCCGCGTTCGGCACGGTCGATATCCTGATCAACAACGCCGGGATGCCCGATGCCCAGCGCGCCCACAAGATGAGCCTGGAACTGATCGACCAAGTGCTCGGCGTGAACCTGCGCGGGCCGTGGGTGCTCGCCTGCGAGGTGGCGCGGCGGTTGATCGCGGCGGAAAAGCCGGGCCGGATCGTCAATATCAGCTCGGTCGCGCACTTCCGCTACGATGGCGGCGGGGCGGCGCTTTATGCTGTGACCAAGACCGCGATTGCCCGGATGACCGAGGCGCTGGCAGTCGAATGGGCGCATTACAACATCAACGTCAATGCGATCGCGCCGGGGATGTTCGTTTCGGAAATGACCGACGGAATGTTCGCCCGGATGGGCGGCGATCCGGCCCCGAACTTGCCGCGTAAGCGCGTACCAGTGGCCGCCCAGATGGATTCGACCCTGCTCTATCTGGTTGCCCCCAGCAGCGAATGCGTCACCGGCGCGACGATCCGGATCGATGACGGGCAAAGCGCCCGGGTCCGGATGTAGCCTTCGTCATTGCGAGCGAAGCGCGGCAATCCAGAGCGGTTGCGCCTGACGCTCTGGATTGCTTCGTCGCTGCGCTCCTCGCAATGACGAGCCTTTTTTGGAGTAATGAGAATGCTGGTAACAGTCGAACACGATGGCGCTGTCGCCATTGTCACGATGAACCGGCCCGAGGCGATGAACGCGCTGTCGAGCGCGCTGCGGGCCGAACTGGCCGCCGCCTTTGCTGCGCTGGATGCTGACGATAGCGTCCGCGCGGTCGTGCTGACCGGGGCCGGAACGCGGGCCTTCACCGCCGGGCTAGACCTAAAGGAACTGGGCGAACAAGGCCTGGGCGCCGCCAATGCCGAAACCCCTGCGGCCAATCCGGTCAAAGCGATCGAGCAGTGCCGCAAGCCAGTGATCGGTGCGATTAATGGCGTGGCGATTACTGGCGGGTTCGAAGTGGCGCTGGCCTGCGATATCCTGATCGCGTCCGAAAACGCCCGCTTTGCCGATACGCACGCGCGAGTCGGGATCATGCCGGGCTGGGGGCTCAGCCAGAAACTCAGCCGGATGATCGGCATTTCGCGGGCCAAGGAATTGTCGCTCAGCGGCAACTTCCTCGACGCGCAAACGGCTTGCCAGTGGGGGTTGGTCAACCGGGTGGTCGCGGCGAACGAATTGCTGCCCGCCGCACGAAAACTCGCCGCCGATATTGCCAGCGCTGACCCCGCCATGACGCAGGCTTACAAAGCGCTGATCGACGATGGCTTCGCCCTGCCGTTCGGCGAAGCAATGGCGCTGGAACACGCCACCTCTTCAGCCCGCAACGCGCAAGTCAAAGGCGGCGAGGTGGAGGAACGGCGCAAGGCGGTGATGGACCGGGGCCGCGCGCAGCAGGGCTAACCGTCTTTCCAATCCGGCACCCGTTTTTCAAAGAACGCCTTCTTCGCCTCGGTAAAATCACCGGCCTGACCCAGCATCACTTGCTGGCGGTCTTCCAGCGCAAAGGCGTGTTCCATGCTGCCAGCATCGATGTTGAGGTTAAGCGCGTCCTTGGTCAGCCGCAGCCCCATCGGGCTGGTCAGCAGCATTTCTCCGGCCAGCGCCAGCGCCTTGTCCAGCAGCTGTTCGTGCGGGACAATCTCGCTGACCAAGCCGCAGGCGGCGGCTTTTTCTGCGGTCATGAACTTGCCGGTCAGCAGATATTCCGCCGCCACGGAACTGCCGACCAAGCGCGGCAGAAAATAGCTCGCCCCCATGTCGCAGCCGCCCAGGCCAATCTTGATATAGGCCGCATTCATCCGCAGGTCCGGCGCAGCATAGCGCACGTCGCTGGCCAGCAGCAGCGAGAACCCGCCGCCACAGGCCGCGCCTTGGGCTACAGCAATCACCGGCTGGGGGCATTTGCGCATCGCCTGCATTACTGCTGCAATCAGGCGCTGGGTCCGCCACGATTGATGGATCGGGCCCGAATCGGGAACGGGCGCCCAGCCGGTCAGATCGAGCCCGGCGCAGAACGCCCGCCCCTCGGCCCGCAGCACCACAACCCGCACCGCCGTCCGGTCACGCAGGGCCGTGAAATAATCGAGCAGCGCCCGGATCAGCGGCTCGTTCATGGCGTTCAAACGGTCCGGCCGGTTCAGGCTGACGATCTCGATCGCGCCGCGCGTCTCGATTATGATTGGCTGTTCGCCCATGACCTCATCCTTCGTTGCCGTTTGAGTCCAGTTGACCCGCAAAGCCCGCCATGGCAAGAGCCAGCGCGCTGATCGCGACAGCACCCGGGCGGGTGTAGCTCAATGGTAGAGCAGCAGCTTCCCAAGCTGAATACGAGGGTTCGATTCCCTTCACCCGCTCCAACTTTCACAGCCCCCGAAAAGCAGACTGCGGTCGGCGCCAGCGGGCTTCCACGCAGGCTTCAGGAATGCGGCGCCGTGCTGGATTGCCCCGCAGCGACGAGCCGCTCGACTGCGGCTCGGGCAATCGGTTCCAGACTGCTGTGGTCCGCCGACAGGATGGCGGCTTTCATCCGTGGGTCCCAGAAGTCGATGATGTGCTGTACGGTTGCAGCGATGGCCGCGTCTTCGCCGCCTGCAGCAAGATTTCGGGCGATCTGATTGACCATGTAATGCAGCTGCTTGACGTCCATCGCTATTCTGCCGGTTCCGCCGGCTGGGCGATCCGGCGGCTGCGGGCTGACCAGGCGGCATAGTCTTCCTGCCAGTCGGTTGGGCCGTTCGAGGCCATGACCTGAACCGCGGTGACTTTGTATTCCGGGCAATTGGTCGCCCAGTCGGAATATTCGGTGGTCACGACGTTGGCCTGCGTCGCTGGGTGGTGGAAGGTGGTGTAAACCACGCCGGGCGCGACCCGGTCCGTCACCAGCACCCGCAGCGTCGTCGCGCCCGTGCGGCTGGTCAGGCCGACCCAGTCGCCATCTTTCAGCCCGCGATTTTCGGCATCGGCTGGATGCATTTCAAGCAGGTCTTCGGGATGCCAGATGGTGTTGCCGGTCCGCCGGGTTTGCGCCCCGACATTATATTGGCTGAGGATCCGCCCGGTCGTCAGCAGCAGCGGAAAGCGCGGTCCGGTTTTCTCGTCGGTCGGGATATAGTCGGTCACCACAAACTTGCCTTTGCCGCGCACAAACCCATCGACATGCATGACCGGCGATCCATCGGGATGCGCGGCATCGACCGGCCATTGCAGCGATCCGGCCTGGTCGAGTCGGGCGTGGCTGACCCCGGCGAAGCTGGGCGTCAAGCGGGCAACCTCGTCCATGATCTCGCTGGCGTGGGTGTAGGTCCACTCTAGCCCCATTGCATTGGCCAAAGCCTGCGTCACTTGCCAGTCCTCGTAACCGTTGGCGGGCTCCATCACCTTGCGCACCATCTGGATGCGGCGTTCGGCGTTGGTGAAGGTCCCGGTCTTCTCAAGGAAAGTCGAACCCGGCAGAAAGACATGAGCGTAGTCGGCAGTTTCGTTCAGGAACAGGTCGTGGACAATCACCAGTTCCATCGCTTTGAGGCCCGCCGCCACGTGGTGCGTATTGGGGTCGGACTGCAGGATATCCTCGCCCTGGATGTAAAGCGCCCGGAAGCTGCCATCGAGCGCCGCATCGAGCATGTTGGGGATGCGTAGGCCTGGTTCTGAGTCGAGCGCAACCTGCCAGTCGGCTTCGAACAGGGCCCGGGTCGCCGCGTCGGAAATGTGGCGGTAACCCGGCAGTTCATGCGGGAAACTGCCCATGTCGCAGGCGCCCTGAACGTTGTTCTGGCCGCGCAGCGGGTTTACCCCGACGCCGGGCCGGCGATGTTGCCAGCGACCATCGCCAGATTGGCGATCGCCATCACGGTAGAACTGCCCTGGCTGTGCTCGGTCACACCAAGCCCGTAATAGATCGCGCCGTTCCCGCCGGTTGCAAACAGCCGCGCCGCGCCGCGCAGGTCTTCCGCCGGAACGCGCGAAACGGCTTCCAAAACTTCCGGGCTGTGGCGCTCGTCGGATACAAACCGGGCCCAGTCCTGATATTCGTCCCAGTCACAGCGCGCGCGAATAAAGGCCTCATTGGCAAGGCCTTCGGTGACGATGACATGCGCGATGGCGGTCAGCACCGCGACATTGGTCCCGGGCTGGAGCGGCAGGTGATAATCCGCCTCGACATGCGGCATCCGCACCAGATCGATCCGCCGCGGGTCGATCACGATCAGCTTGGCGCCACCGCCTTTCGCATCGGCGCGTAGCCGCCGCTTCATCCGGCTGGCGAAAACCGGGTGTGCGTCGGTCGGGTTGGCGCCGATGACCAGAATGACATCGCTGTGCTCGACCGAATCAAAATCCTGCGTCCCGGCGCTGGTCCCGAATGTGGTTTTGAGGCCATAGCCGGTCGGCGAATGGCAGACCCGCGCGCAGGTATCGACGTTGTTAGAACCGAACCCGGCGCGCACCAGCTTCTGAACGAGAAACGTCTCCTCGTTGGTGCAGCGGCTCGAGGTGATCCCGCCCAGCGCGCGCGCGCCATGCTGCGCCTTGATCGCTGTCAGCCGCGCTGCCGTGAAGTTCAGCGCTTCGTCCCACGAAACCTCGCGCCATGGCTGGTCGATCGTCTCGCGCACCATCGGCCGGGTGATCCGGTCCTGATGGTTGGCATAGCCCCAGGCGAAGCGGCCCTTGACGCAGGAGTGGCCGTGGTTGGCTTTTCCATCCTTCCAAGGGACCATCCGCACGAGCTGTTCGCCGCGCATCTCGGCGCGGAATGTGCAGCCGACCCCGCAATAGGCGCACGTGGTGATGACCGAGCGCTCGGGCTTGCCGATGTCCTTGACCGACTTTTCCTGCAGCGTCGCGGTCGGGCAGGCCTGCACGCAGGCCCCGCAGCTAACGCATTCGGAGGAGAGAAAATCATCGCCAGCCTGACCGGCGCTGACCTTGCTGGCAAAGCCGCGACCGTCGATCGTCAGGGCAAAGGTGCCCTGCACTTCGTCGCAAGCGCGCACACAGCGCGAGCACGCGATGCATTTGCTCGGGTCGAAATCGAAGTAGGGGTTCGAACTGTCGGTGCCGAGGCCCAAGTGGTTGTCGCCGCCATAACCATAGCGCACATCGCGCAGGCCCACTGCGGCGGCTTGATCCTGCAGCTCGCAATCATTGTTGGCGCTGCAGGTCAGGCAATCGAGCGGGTGGTCCGAGATATAGAGTTCCATCACCCCCTTGCGCAGTTTCTGGAGCAGCGGGGTCTGGGTGTGGACCACCATGCCGTCAGCCGCCGGGGTGGTGCAACTGGCTGGGGTGCCGCGCATCCCATCGACTTCGACCAGACACAGCCGGCAGGACCCGAACGCCGCCAGGTTATCGCTGGCGCACAGCTTGGGGATCGAACCGCCACATTCGGCCGCTGCGCGCATGACACTTGTGCCAGCGGGAACGGTGACCTGACGGCCATCGATCGTCAGGGAAACGGCGGCATCGCTGCTGACTGCGGGGGTGCCGAAATCGCTCTGGCGCTCATAGCCCATTATTCGAAATCCTCCGGCCAGTGTTTCAGCGCGCTCATCACCGGGTATGGCGTGAACCCGCCCAATGCGCAAAGCGAGCCGAACTTCATCGTTTCGCAGAGGTCTTCGAGCAGTTTCAGGTCATCCTGCCGATTGCGCGGCTGCTTGGGCGCGTTGTGCATCTGCGGCAGGACTGCGACCGCGTCAGGGCCGGTGCTGCCAGAATCGCGGATCCGGTCGATCAGTTCGACCCCGCGGGTCGACCCGATCCGGCATGGGGTGCACTTGCCACAGCTTTCCGCCGCACAGAACTGCATGGCAAATCGGGCCAAGTGCGCCATATTGGCGGTGTCATCGAACACCACGATCCCGCCATGGCCAATCAAGGCGTCGGCAGCGGCATAGGCCTCATAGTCAAACGGAATGTTGAACTGGTCGGGCCGCAGATAGGCCCCAAGGGGCCCGCCGACCTGAACCGCTTTTATCGGACGGCCCGATGCGGTCCCGCCGCCGATATCATAGACCAGCTCGTGCAGAGTGATACCGAATCCGATTTCGTACAGACCACCGTGCTTGATGTTCCCCGCCAGCTGGATCGGCTTGGTCCCTTTCGAGCGCGCAATACCGTGGCTGTCATACAGCGACGCGCCGCCCTCCTGCAGGATGTGCGGGATCGCGGCAAAAGTCAGCACGTTGTTGACCACAGTCGGTCGGCCGAACAAGCCCTCCAGTGCCGGTAACGGCGGCTTGGCCCGGACCTCGCCGCGCTTGCCTTCGATTGAGTTGAGCATCGCGGTTTCTTCGCCGCAGACATAGGCCCCGGCGCCCACCCGGACCTCGATCACGAACGGTGCGATCAACGGCGCCGCCAAGGCTATGGCCGCGTTGAGCTTGGCAATGGCATGCGGGTATTCGCTGCGCACATAGATGTATCCGCGGCTAGCACCGGTGGCATGGGCGGCGATTGCCATCCCTTCGAGCAGCTGGAACGGGTCGCCTTCCATCACCATCCGGTCGGCAAAAGTTCCGCTGTCACCCTCGTCGGCGTTGCAGACGACATACTTCAGGTCGCCGGGGGCATTGGTAACGGTCTGCCATTTGATCCCAGCTGGAAAGCCCGCCCCGCCCCGCCCGCGCAGGCCCGAACGAATGACGTCGCCGATCAGGGCGCTGGGTTCGAGCTGGCGGGCCCGGGTCAATCCGGCCCAGCCCCCGGTCGCGGCATAGTCATCAAGGCTAAGCGGGCGGGTCTGCCCGGCCCGCGCGAAGGTCAGGCGCTGCTGGCGCGCGATAAACGGATGCTCGGCGATGGCTCCGATGCAAATTTTGCTTTCGTCTGCCAAGATCGCCGCAACATCGGCTGGGCGAGCCGGCCCAAATCCAATGCCGGCAATTTCGACCAGCGGTTCAAGCCAGTGCAT
>JANMHL010000060.1:0-2080 GCA_031375125.1 Novosphingobium sp.
GGCCCGGTGCGCCGGTGACCCCGCCGCCCGGATGGGTGCCCGCGCCGCACATATAGAGCCCCTTGATCGGCCCGCGATAATCGCCGTGGCCCAGCACCGGCCGCGCTGCCCACAGCTGGTCCAGCCCCATCGTGCCGTGCATGATATCGCCGCCAATCAGCCCGAATTTACGCTCAAGATCGAGCGGTGAGTGGATTTGCGTGGCGATTACGCTGGCTTTGAAATTGGGCGCATGATCGTTGACCGTGTTGATGATGAGGTCCGCCACTTCATCGCGGTGCTTGTCCCAATCGACCGCCGGATCGAACTGCTGGCAAAACAAGCTGGCGACGTGCTGGCCCGGAGGAGCGAGGCTGTCATCGACCGTGGACGGTATCTTGATCTCGACAATTGGCTTTTTCGACCAGCCGTGCTGCTGCGCGTCGATAAAGGCTTGATCCATGTAATCCATCCCCGGCGCGATGATGATCCCGGCGGTGTGATGTTCGCCCTGTTCCTTGCCCGGCAGCACGCTAAAGCTGGGCAGCTCGGACAGCGCAACGTTCATCCGGAAGGTGCCCGAACAGGTCTTGAAGCCCTTGATCCGCTTTTTGAAATCATCGTCCAGATCGCTGGGATCGACCAGCTGGCGATAAAGCAGTGCCGGGCCAGCGTTGGAGGCGACAATGCTGGCGGCAATTTCTTCACCACTTTCCAGCTTCACGCCGGTGACTTTGCCGCCATCGACCAGCAGTTTCTCGACCGGAGCCTCAAGACTGATCTCGACCCCGGCCAGTTCGCACGCCTTGGCCATCGCCTGCGTAATCGCGCCCATCCCGCCGACCGCGTGGCCCCAGGCGCCCAGCTTGCCGTTCACTTCGCCAAACACGTGGTGCAGCAAGACATAGGCCGAACCGGGGGTGGAAACCCCGGCGTAGTTGCCCACCACCGCATCGAAGGCAAAGGCGCTCTGCACCCGGTCATCCTCAAACCAGCCATCGAGAAACCCGCGGGCCGATTTGGTGAAAATATCGAGCAGATCGCGCTGAACCGCAAGATCGAGCTTGGCCATTGGCCAGCCCTGTTGCGCCGCGGCCAGCAGCGAAGACAGTCCGCCGCCGACATTGGGCGGGATCTGCAAGGACAGGTCGCGCAGCACATTGGCGACCTTTTCCAGCGCGGCATCGTATTTCGGTTAGGCTTCGGCGTCCTTTTTGGAGAACCGCGCAAATTCGGCCTCGGTCCGCCCGGCCCCGCCGCCCAGCTTCAGATAGTCGTCTTCGAACGGGAAGAAGTTGCTGATCGTCCGCTCGATCACGCGGTAGCCGTGATCGTGCAGCTTCATGTCCGCGATCACTTTGGGCCGCAGCAGGCTGACGGTGTAGCTGGCGGTCGAATTGCGGAAGCCGGGGTGAAACTCCTCGGTCACCGCCGCCCCGCCGACAATATGCCGCCGCTCCAGCACCCGCACCTGCATCCCCGCCTTGGCCAGATAGAACGCGCAAGTCAGGCCATTGTGGCCCCCGCCGATGATCAGGGCGTCATAGGTTTTGGTCATGGAGGTCCTCGAAAGCTGACAAAATTCACAGGGTTCACGAAAAGAAAAAAGCGTTTGTTTTCCTGCTGGGTGCAACCCTGACAGGATCGGTTTGAGTAGGAAAGTTAGCCCTTGCCACTCCACCCCGGTGCGGGCGCAAAGGGTTGGCGGGCCTCTGGGATCAAGGCGCGGATTTTCTTGGCGAAGCTGCGCAGGCAGACCTCGCTGGTGGCGATCGGCCCGGTGCCATAGCTTTTGCTGGCCATGCCCTGCTGCACGCCCGCAATCAGCCAGGTGTCTTCGGCATTGACCACGCGGTTGATCCGCCAGTTGGCATAACGGACCAGCTTCATTTCACGGCGCGAATCCGGCAGCGCATAGGCCACTTCGCGCAGCAGGCATTCGGTCGGCGAAACCGGCAGCCACTGCATGAAGTCGATCTGATCGGCATAGATATCAAACGCCATGTTGGGCCATAGCTTGTAATAGAGCCAGCGTCCGTGCGCGGCCTCAGGCAGATGCTCAACCCGGGGCATATGGGCGCCGTAAAACCGCTCCCAAAAG
>JANMHL010000078.1:0-4940 GCA_031375125.1 Novosphingobium sp.
ATCAGCGACGTTCAGCCGTTCCCCGGCTTTGATGGCCGCAACAGCTCGAACTACTCGATCTACAACAAGGACTTCCTGATCTACAACCGCACCGGTCAGCTTGAGCGCGTTGAAATGAGCGGGATTGCCACCAAGCAGACCTCACTTGGCGCCCAGTTCCACTATGACTTCGATGGCGGCATCACGGTCGACAACAATATGCGCTGGTCGAAGGTGAGCGGTAGCTTCACTGCACCGTTCAGCAATGTGACGCGCGCCAACGGCATCGTCGGCTCGACGGTCAACGGCAGCGTGGTCGGTTCGATCCGTTACGCCAGCGGCCCGAATGCCGGGAACGTCTTCACCGGCACCTATGTTGACAACAACGTCAACGTGCGGACCAACATCCGGGATCTGGGCAGCCTCGCCAACGATTTGACGGTCGCTGGAAAGTTCGATGTTGGTACCATGAAAGTCACCGCGCGCGGCGGCTTCTTCTATATGAACCAGGACATCGCGATGGACTGGCATGTCAACAAGTCACTGCGCGAAGTGAGCGGCAACAACCCGTCGCAGCTGGACCTCTATAGCACCACCGGTGCCAAGCTGACCCAGGAAGGCATTTCCGGCTATAACAACAATTGGGGCAACTGCTGCGCCCGTGACTATGACCTGTCCTACACCAACACCGCACCTTATGCGGCGCTGGAACTGGACGGCGATATGTTTGCGCTTGATGGCTCGGTCCGCTTTGAAAACGTCAAAGCATCAGGCGGCGGTCGGACTGGCGGGGCAGAATTCCCAGTTAATTCGAGCGGCGTGATTATCCCGGCGATGGCCGCCAATGGCAGCGTCGAAGTGCTCAACTACAGCCGCAGCTATACCAGCTGGACCGCTGGCGCGTTGTGGAAGGCCAATAGCAACACCAGCCTGTTCGTCCGGGCATCGCGCGGTGGCCGTTTCAACGGTGACCGTCAGACCTTCGGTGGCAAGATCGCCACTAACGGCTCGCTCTGCACCAGCACGCAGGCAGCTGCCGGCACGCTCGGCTGCGCTTCTGACGGCGTCACGCCTTCGGTCGATTTCGTCAAGCAGTACGAATTGGGCCTGAAGAACCGCGGCGATCTGGGCGGCGGGCGTTACACGGTCGAAGTGACGCTGCTCAAGGGCAACTTCAAGCAGTCTACTTTCGAACTGTCAGCAACGCGTTGCCCCGGTGGCTCGGGTGGTTGCGTGATTGATGCGCGCTACAAGTCCTACGGGCTTGAATTCTATGGCACCTACAGCAACGGCGGTTTCACGCTGGTCAGCAATGCCACCTATACCAAGGCCAGCCGTTCGGGCGTGGACAGCAGCGGGAACCCAACGCCGTTCACCCGCGCGCCTTATATGCCGGATCTGGTTTACACCGTGCAGGCCAGCTACGACATTGCCGAAGCTGCTAAGATTGGCGTCAACGTCACCGGCCAGTCGAGCATCATCGACGACGCCGGGCGGTCCTATCCGGGCGGCGCGGTGGTCGGCCTGAATTTAAGGGTCATGCCGCTGGAGAACATCGAACTGGGCATCCAGGCCTACAACGTGTTCAACCGTTACGACCTGCGCGGCAGCGGCAACATCGCTGATGGCTCGGTCACCCCAGTGGTGATCGGTACGGCTCCAGCGCTCGGCCGGACCTTGACCGCATCGGTCAAGTACAGCTTCTGATCGCAGGAGTGAACCCAACAAGGGTCGCAGAAGGGGGAGGCAGTCTGCGGACTGCCTCCCTTTTTCGTGCGGCTCGACAGTCCGGCTGACAGGGGCCAAGAACCACGCATGACCACACCCACTGCCATCGACGCACAGGCAGCGCGCAGCCAGGGCTTTGCCCTGCACGCGCAGCAGCGCCTGGTTGAGGCTGAGGCGGTTTTTGCGGCAGGCAGCGCGGCGCACCCGGCTGATCCCGGGCTGGCGTTCGGGCTGGCCCAGACCCGTTATGAACTGGGCTATCCAGCGGCGGAGCTGTTCGCGGCGGTTCGCAAACTGGCGCCGGATAACCTCGACGTTGCGCGCAATCAGGCGCTTGCGCTGATTTCTGAAAGCCGCGCCGATGCTGCGCGGGCGTTGCTGGAACCGTTGCTGGCGCAGCAGTCCGATTGGCTCGATGGTCACAAGGCGCTGGCGACGCTTAACTGGACGCACGGCGATCAGTTGCATTTTTCCGATCACCTTGGCCCGGCCTGCCGCGCGCAGCCGCAGAACCCGGCGCTGTGGCTGGCATGGTTCCGCAATCTGGCGCAGGCGAAGCAGTGGCCTGCCGCGCTGGCGGTGCTAGATGAGGCTGAGCGGCATCTGGGCGCTACGCCGGCAGTGCTCGTCTCTCGCCTGTTTGTCGCCACCGAGTCCGGTGATGTCGCGCGCGCCGAAGCGCTGCTGACCGCAACCGCAGCGATCAAGGGCGATGTCACGAGTCTGTGCCGGATCCGCCACGCCTTGCGTCAGGGCGATGCGCGGCGGGCAGAGGCTGAGGCGCTGCCGCTGACCGCATCGCCATCGGCCATGCTCTATTGGCCTTACCTGTCGCTGGCCTGGCGGCTGCTGGGCGATGACCGCGCTGCGTGGCTCGACCGGCCAGAGCAGCTAATCCAGCAAGCGGAGGCGGGCTGGAGCGCGGCGGAACTGGCCGAACTGGCGCAGGTTCTGCACGGGCTGCACACTGCCGTTGCGCCCTACATCGAACAGTCGGTGCGCGGCGGCACCCAGACGGATCGGTCGGTGCTGCTGCGGCACGAGCCAGTATTGCAGCGGATCAAGGCGCGCTTGCTCGATCTGGTCCGCGAATACGTTGACGGACTGCCGCCGACCGATCTGCAGCATCCCTTACTGAGCGCGCCGCGCGGTGAATTGCGGATTGAGGGCAGCTGGTCGGTCCGGCTGGCTCGGCAGGGCCATAACGTGCCGCACACTCATGCGCTGGGCTGGCTTTCGACAGCGTTTTACGTGGCACTGCCCAATCCGGCGCAAATGGGCGCGGCACCGGCCGGGCACATCGCATTTGGCCAGCCGCCAGCGGAGCTGAACCTACCGCTTGAGCCCTATCGCACCATCACGCCAGCGCCCGGCCGATTGGCAATTTTCCCCTCAACGCTGTGGCACAGCACCGTACCATTTGATGATGGCGAACGGCTGGTGATCGCCTTCGACATCCGCCGCCCGCGCCGATAAGGACTGCCTATGCCAAACGAAAATTCAATCCGATCGGTAGTGATCGTCGGCGGCGGAACGGCCGGCTGGATGACCGCTGCCGCGCTCGCCAATGCGATCCGCACTGGCTGCACGATCACGCTGATCGAAAGCGAGGAAATTGGCACGGTCGGGGTGGGCGAGGCGACAATTCCGCCGATCCGGACCTTTAACGAAGCGCTGGGGATTGCCGAGAACGATTTCGTTGCGGCCACGCAGGGTTCGTTCAAGCTGGGCATCCAGTTTGTCGACTGGGGCAAGCAGAACCACGCCTATTTCCACCCGTTCGGCAGCTATGGCCGCAATTTCGATTTCTTGCCGCTGCACCAGTATTGGCTGGCCGCCCAAGCCCGCGGCGTAGCGCCTGAGCTGGACGAGCTGTGCATGGCCTGGGCCGCGGCCAAACGCGGCAAATTCGCCCCGCCTTCACCCGAGCAGCGCAGCGTGCTGTCGACCTATGACTATGCCTATCACTTCGATGCCGGGCTCTATGCGCAGTTCTTGCGCCGCTATGCCGAAGCGCGCGGGGTGGTGCGGGTTGAGGGCAAGGTTGCCGATGTCGGCGTCGATGGCGAAACCGGCCATGTCAGCCATGTGACGCTGGCTGACGGGCGGCAGATTGACGGCGACTTGTTTGTCGATTGCTCAGGCTTCCGAGGCCTGCTGATCGAAGGCGCGCTCAAAACCGGTTATCAGGATTGGCGCCACTGGCTGCCGTGCGACAGCGCTTTTGCCGCACCGTGCGAAAAGGTTGGGGCACCGACGCCCTACACCCGCTCAACCGCCCGCGCCGCCGGATGGCAATGGCGCATCCCGTTGCAGCACCGCACCGGCAACGGCCACGTGTTTTGCAGCCAGTTCATTTCGGATGACGAAGCCGCGGCGGTGCTTATGGCGGGCCTCGATGGCAAGGCCTTGGCCGATCCGCGCAAGCTGACTTTCACCACCGGTCGGCGCAATCTGTTCTGGAACAAGAATGTCGTCGCGGTGGGGCTTTCAGGCGGGTTCATGGAACCGCTCGAATCCACTTCGATTCATTTGATTCAGGCGGCGATTGCCAAACTGATCGCGTTCTTCCCGGATCGTAATTTTGATCCGCTGGTGATCGATGAATACAATCGGCTGGCCATCGCCGAATATGAGCGGATCCGCGATTTCATCATCCTGCATTACAAGCTGACCAGCCGCACCGACAGCAAGCTGTGGCGCTATTGCGCGGCGATGGAGGTGCCCGATACGGTCACTTGGAAGATTGAGCATTTCCGCCGCAACGGCCGATTGGTGCAGCGCGACGCCGATCTGTTTGGCCCGCCCAGCTGGCTGGCGGTCCATATCGGGCAGGGCAACCTGCCCCAAGGCACCGATCCGCTGCTACCACTGCGCGGTGTCGACCACGCCGAATACCTGCGCAAGCTGGAAGGCGCGCTGGCCCGCGCCGCCGAGGCGATGCCGGATCATGCGGACTATATTGCGAAAAACTGTGCGGCGCGGTGATCAGGCGTTGATCTGAAAATCCATCGCCAACGCGTCCCCTGCCATCCGGTGCTGCAACGTGACGCAGACCTTGCCGTCTGCGGCGATCAGTTCGGCGCTGCCATAATCAAGCCACAGCGTCAGCGCCGCACCGGATTCAATCCGGACCGGCTGGGCATGGTCGAGGAACGGCGAAACCGGATCACGGCGGGTGGTGACCAGCAAGTCGCCGCGTCGTTCCAGCTTCAACTGGCGGCCGTCGCAAT
>JANMHL010000088.1:0-4015 GCA_031375125.1 Novosphingobium sp.
CCGGTCAACCCACACCCCAAGGCCCCATCGGCGGTCACCGTGGCGATTCCCGGCGGCCAGTTCGGCGAACCAGTCGCGCTGACTGGGGCTGAGATCGAGGGCTTGATCGCCCGCTATGCCAGTGCCGCAGCCAGCTGCATCGAAGGCGGGTTCGATGGGATCCAGGTCCACGCTGCGCATGGCTATCTCGGGTCGCAATTCCTTAGCCCGCGGACCAATCTGCGCAGCGATCAATGGGGCGGAAGTCTGGAAAACCGGGCGCGGTTCTTGCTGGAGGCGGTCAAGGCCACCCGCAGCGCGATCGGGCCGGGCAAGGCATTGTCGGTCAAGCTCAACAGTGCTGATTTCCAGCGCGGCGGGTTCGCCTTTGAAGACAGTTTGCAAGTCGCGCAGTGGCTGGAATCGGCTGGGGTCGATTTGATCGAGATTTCGGGCGGCACTTACGAGCAGCCGCGGCTGATCGGGATCGAAGGGGTGGAGCCGGTCGAGCAGCCCAACGTTGCGGCATCGACGCTGGCGCGCGAGGCCTATTTCGTCGATTTCGCGCAAGCGATGAAGCGGGTGCTGAAAGTGCCGCTGATGGTCACCGGCGGATTTCGCACCCGCGCCGCAATGGATGAGGCGCTGCGGCAGGGCGGGGCCGATCTGATCGGGCTGGCCCGCCCGCTGTGTTCGCAACCCGATGGCGTTGCGCGGCTGCTGGCCGGCGCCGATACCGTGCCGAGCAGTGAGCGGCAGCTTGCGCTGATCCCGCCGTTGCTGGCGTTCCTGCGCGGGATCAAGACGCTGCGGGCGATTGACAGCTTTGCCGTGCAATACTGGTACTATGCCCAGATCTATGCGCTCGGCCGGACCGGTCAGACCGATCTTGGCAAAAGCGTTTTCTCGTCCTTTTTAGAGGTCGAGAAAACGCATAAGGCCTGGCTGAAGGCTAGAACTTCAGCCGCAGCGTGAGCTTGGCATTCAGCGGCTTGCCAGTCGAGATGTTGTTGTCGGTGTGGGCGGCGGGGAAATAGTCGGTGTCGGTCAGGTTTTCGACATTGAGCTGAACCATCACCGCATCGCTGACTTTGTAATAGGCCGCAGCGTCGATCCGGGTGAAAGCGGGCAGGCGCACGGCGTTGCTGATCGTGGTCCAGGTACTCGACTGGTGGATCACGCCCAAACCGAGGCCAAAGCGCGGCGTAAAGTTGTAGCGCGCCCAGCCTGAAGCCTGATGGCGCGGCAATTGAGCGAGCTTGCGGCCAGCCGGTGCGGCGGTGGTGGTGGTGCGGATCTCGCCGTCCTGAAGAGCATAGCCCAGCGACAGGTCGAGCCCTTCGGCTACGTGCCCAACTAGCGAGAATTCGACCCCTTTGGCCCGGTTCGATCCGCTCAGCACGACATTGCCGGAAATGGGATCATTCGCGCGGGTGTTGCTGCGATCGAGCTGGAACACGGCCGTGGTAAAGGCGAGCGAGGGGGTGATATCCCACTTGATTCCGGCTTCCAGATTGCGGAACTCTTCGGGCGCGAGCGCCGCGGTGGTGGCGTCAAGCACTGAGAACTGATCGCCCGATTGCGGCAGGAAGCTCCTGGCGTAGCTGGCGTAGATCGAAATATTTTCCTGCGGCTTCAGGATCAATCCGATCCGCGGCGACCACTTGCCGTCACTCCGCCGCCCGGCAAAGCCACTGACCAGATTAACCGAGTTGATCTCGAACCGGTCATAGCGCATCCCGCCGACCAGCTTGACGTGCTCGCCGATATCGATCTGATCCTGGGCATAGACCGACCAAAACGAGGCGTTCGATTTGCTGGCGCTGGTGACTGCCGGGAATGTAACGGTCGGCACAGCGATGGTTTCGGCCAGCGTAACCGTTGCGCCTGATGGGAACACGCCATTGCTGCGGGTGCTTTGGGTGTGCTGATCGCCCGCTTCAAACCCGAGCAGCAGGGTATGGCCGATGGTTCCGGTGTTGCCCTTCCAGATCAGGTTGCCTTGACCGATCAGGTTCTGCCGGTCGATCCCATTGTGATAGGCGGCCAAGGTAACGGTATTGGTCAGACTGACCGGGGTGTTGGCATAAATGTTTGAATAGAACTTGTCGTAGTTCGCATACTGGATCGATGCATTGGCGCTGAGGTTGTCCGAAAAGTTGTGGTCGATCCGCCCGTGGACCAGATGAGCGGTCACTTCGGCGTGATTGGCAGTGGTCGAACCAAAGAAGGTGTTGTCATAGCCGGTCAGCGGAACGCCGCCGCGCGATGGAACACCGCGATCGGTCAGGCGGCGGTCTTCGACGTATTCGTAAGTAAGGGTCGCCGAAGTGTCAGTGCCCAGCTTTACGCCGAGGGTCGGCGTGATCCCGGCGAAATGACCGCCGTACTCCTGCCGGTGGTTGCCGAAATCTTCGTAAGTGGCGTTGAGCCGCAGTCCGACGGTTTCCGAGAGCGGCGTGCCGAAATCGCCAGCCACCGACCACGCTCCAAAGGTATCAACGCCGCCTGAGATTGATCCTTGGGTGCGGTCAAATTCCGGGGCTTTCGAGACGCGGTTGATCACACCGCCGCCGCCACCACGGCCAAAGATCATGGCATTGGCACCCTTCAGCACCTCGACCCGCTCGACATTGTAGAGCGGGCGATAATACTGCGCATCGTCGCGGATTCCGTCGACGTAGAAATCGGCTGTTGAACTTTGCCCGCGCAGGGTGATTTGGTCGCGGTGGCCTTCGCCCTGACCCAGCGTAACCCCCGGAACATAGCGCAAGGCGTCGCCCAGTGTGGCGGTGCCCTGATCGTCGAGCTGCTCCCGGCTGATCACCGTGATTGCCTGCGGGACATCGACCAGCGGGGTCTGGGTCTTGGTCGCAGTCGGGGTTTTTTCGATATCGTAACCATCCGGGCGACCATAGACGATGATCGCCGGGGCCTCGCCGTCCGCCGCAACATCGGCCAGCGCCGGGGCGGCCCAGCCAAGCGGACCGAGCGCGGCAGAGGCGGCGAGGGCAATGCGGAAGAGGCGCGGCGAATGGGGCATCATGATCCTTATTGAGAATGATTTGCAAGAACAAGAGTGCCGTTAATGCGAATGACTCGCATTGGCAAGAGTCAAATTGGCCGTGCTGTCTTTTAAGTTTCGCAAAGCCGCGCTAGGCGCAGGGCAACAGTTGAAGGAGGCCCCCATGAGAGCGACCATCTGGCACAACCCGGCCTGCGGGACATCGCGCAAGACCTTGGCAATTCTGGAAGAAACACCTGGCGTGGAGCTGACCGTGGTCGAATATCTGGTCAATCCGCCCAGCGCGGAAAAGTTGACCCAGCTTTACCATGATGCCGGGATCACCCCGCAGCAGGGACTGCGGCTGCGCGGAACCGATGCTGAAGAGCGCGGCCTGCCGCAGGCCAGCGATTCGGCTGTGCTGGCGGCGATGCAGGCCGATCCAAAATTGATCGAGCGGCCGTTGGTCGAAACCGAAAAAGGCGTGCGGCTGTGCCGTCCGCAGGATACGGTCCGCGAACTCCTTTAGGATCCGCGGGGCCGCAGCAATTCATCGTCGGAGGTCAATCCTTTGATCCCGAGCACGATCACCGAAAGGCACAGCAGTTCGATCACGCCAAAGCCGATCCATGGCGAATGGCCATAGAGCCACACGCCAATTGCGGGGGCCACAATATAGCCTGCACCATTGACCGATGCGACGAACCCGGCGGCCTGCCCCTGTTCGGCGCGGGAAACCACCAGCGATGATCCCGCGGTGAAGCCCGGACGGAACAGCCCAAAGCCTAACGAAGCCAGCCCCATACCAATCGCAATGGCGTGTTCGTCAAAGGCGATCGAGATCAGCCCGACTCCCAAAGCTGCCACGGTAATCCCTGCCAGCGCCGAGGCCCTTGGTCCCAGCTTCAGGAGCGGGATCAGGCCCCACTGCGCCAGCAGTGTTGCGCCTGCGCCAATCATCAAAACCCGCCCGATTGGTGCTGCGCCCAATGCCGGATTTTCGCGCAGCCCCAGCCGATCAAGGATCAGAAA
>JANMHL010000102.1:0-1914 GCA_031375125.1 Novosphingobium sp.
CCATCGTCGCGTCGATCCCCTCCGTCCGCGTGAGTCGCAGGATCGTTTCCCGGGCCTCCAAATAAGTCCGCTCCGTCAGCGGCCCGCTTTCAATCAGGCTGTGGATCAGCCGCATTGCAATCCGCGCGATCGCGCCCGGCACCAGCCGCCGGTCCGGCTCAAACCGCAATTCCTGGCCGATCAGGAAATCAAGCCCGGCCGAAATCATCGCGCCGTCTTTCTCACGCTGCAGCGCGGTTAGCCCCAGTGCGGGAAAGGCCCCGCCACTCAGCCATTCCGCGCTTACGCCGCGAAAATACTTTGGCGCCATCCAGCACCGCGCGGGTTGCCAATAAACACCGTTCAACCCCGGCAAGTGGGCCAGCTCCGCGCCGATCCCGGTCAGCGCCTTGACCACCGGCAACAGGCCCCGTCCTTCAGCCAGGTGCGGCGCAGGCTCAAGCGAAATAGCCTCACCGGCGGGGATATCGGCCAGCCCCAACATCGTGCCCCGCCCGGGAGGTGCGGCCGGTTCGCCCGGCGCCAGTCCGCGGCAGTCGTAAGTGAGCCCCGCCGACAGCAGTTCGGCCCAGACGGCGTCTCCTTGCGGAATGTGGCTGATCGAAAAGCGTTGGAGGGTGCCCGAACGCGCGGATAGGTCCGCTACACCGTCGAGCGTTGGCCGCTGCCCCGAGGCATAGACCAGCGAGAGGACCGGTGCGTTGCCCGGTTCAGCCTTACCATGTCCAGAACTGCCAGCCGGCTCGACGATTGTAACCCCCTTGATGCGATGCTGTTTCGCCAGTGCCATGTGGCACTTTTCAAAGCAACTAGTCGAGTCCTGCAGTAACGAATAGAACCGCTTTGGAGCATTCTATTCGCAACCCAGTCAGAAAATGCCCAGCTCAAGCCCCGCCGCGAAGGTTGCGCCAAGCATTTCGGCCTGCGCGATTACTTGCGCAGGCACCTGCTTTTTGGCCAGGATCGCTTGCGGGGTCTGCGCATCTGTCAGCACAATCATCGGTTCCGCGATGCGCCGCAGCCGCCAGCCGGTTACAATCCGGTCAAGCTGGGCCTGGGCCCCGCTACCGTCGCTGCCGGCGGCAATCATCGTCGCGTAGGGCCGTCCCTCAATCTGGCCGAGCAGCGGATAATAGCAGCGATCGAACAGCTCCTTCATCGCCCCACTCATCGTGCCGAGGTTCTCTGGACATACGAACAGATAGCCAGTGGCGCCAAGCAGGTCCTGCGCGCTCGCCGTTTCGGCTGCAAACAAGTGCGCCACGCCGCCTGCACCACGTGCAGCAGCTTCTGCCAAAGCGCGGCTCGCCCCGGTGCGGCTGTGCCAAATAATGGCGAGGTGGCTTGCAGTGCTCAATTTCTGTCAACTCCGCTGCCATTTCCGGCAATTATCGACAGCTTGCCCGCCCTGCCCTTCCGCTGCAAGCGCGGCTCGGCTAGTCCCATTGGAATGACCACTTCATCCGCTTCCGTGCTTGGCCTTGATCGTTCGCTGTCGGGAAAGACCTGGCGGTGGCGCGGTGGCAATATGGATCTTGGCGGCGCTACGCTGGACCACGATCTGGTGGCCCAGTTGCTGCTGGCCCGCGGCGTTTCGGCCGAGGACCTCGAGCGGCACCGCAATCCGTCGCTGCGGGCGTTCCTTCCCGACCCGTCGCTGTTCAAAGACATGGACACCGCGGCTGAGCGGTTGGCAGAGGCGGTGCTGAGCCAGGAATCAGTCACTGTCTATGGCGATTATGATGTCGACGGGGCAACCAGTGCCGCGCTGCTGATCCGTTTGCTGCGCGGGTTGGGGCACCAAGCCGACTATTACATCCCCGACCGCCTGCTTGAAGGTTATGGCCCATCGGGCGAAGCGCTGGTCCGGCTGGCCGAGCAGGGCGCCAGTCTGATCGTCACGGTGGATTGCGG
>JANMHL010000121.1:0-9589 GCA_031375125.1 Novosphingobium sp.
ATTTTGGCGAACGTTCGGCGAATATGCCCAAATTCGATGGCAGCTATCGCCATTCGGGTGCAGCCAAGTGCAAGGCCCGATAACCCAAAGCAAACCGACCAAGGAACACCATGACCCAGCCCAAGGATCCCGCCGAGCTGCTAAGCGCGTTGTTCACCGCGCCGCAGCAGTTGTTTGCACAGTTTGTGCCGAACGCAGGCGATGTTCCAACCGGCGATCTTGAGCAATGGTCCAAGGTGGCGCAGCGCTTGCAGGCGATGTGGCTGACCTTTCAGGGTGAGCAGGCTGAGCGCGCGGCGGCCAAGCTACCGGGGTTGCTGACGGGACCGGACGCGTTTGGCGGGATTGTGCAGGGCTGGCTCAAGGCCTTGCCGTTGGCCAATCCCGACACTCAGAAACGGCTGTGGGATGAAAGCCTGGCGTTGTGGGAAGGGGTGCTGGGCCAATACGGTATCGGTCCCCAAGCCGGAAAGGCAGGCGCTGCCGGGCCGGGCCTGCCGCGCAAGGATCGCCGCTTTGCTGATCCCAAATGGCGCGATCAGCCGTTCTATGCGCTGATCCATCAGACCTATCTGCTTTTGGCCGAACAAGTTCTGGCGATGGCCGATGCGGTCCCGGCCGATGATCCGGCCAAGCGTGAGCAGCTGAAATTTGCCGTCCGGACCTTGATCGAAGCGCTCAGCCCGGCGAACTTTCCGATGCTCAATCCGCTGGTCATGGAAAAGGCGGCTGAAACGGGCGGCGAAAGTCTGGTCAAAGGGTTCGAGCATCTGCTGGGCGATCTGAAACGCGGACAGCTGACCCACGTCGATCCGGCGGCGTTCAAGCTCGGCGAAAACCTGGCCGCGACGCCGGGCAAAGTCGTCCACGAAACCCCGCTCTATCAGCTGCTGCAATATAGCCCGGCGACCGAGAGCGTGCTGGAAGTGCCGCTGGTGATCTTTCCGCCGTGGATCAACCGGTTCTACATCCTCGACCTGACCCCGCAGAAAAGCTTCATCCGCTGGGCGGTGGAGCAAGGTGTGACGGTGTTCGTGGTTTCGTGGAAATCGGCCGACGCCAGCATGAAGGACGTGATCTGGGACGATTACATCGCCGCCCAGATTGACGCGATTGATACCGTCCGCGGCCGGCTTGGCGTGAAAGCCGTTCATACCATCGGCTATTGCGTCGCCGGAACCACGCTGGCTGCAACCTTGGCAGTGCTGGCCCGGACCGGGCAGGCGGACAAGGTCAAAAGCGCGACCTTCTTCACCGCGCAAGTCGATTTCAGCCAGTCGGGCGAACTCAAGGTGTTCATCGACGATCAGCAACTCGCCGCGCTCGAAAAGATTTCGGCGGAGACCGGCTATCTCGACGGGCGCTATATGTCGGCGGCGTTCAACCTGCTGCGCGGCAACGATCTCGTCTGGAACTATGTCGTCAACAACTACCTGCTGGGCGGCGACTATCCGGCGTTCGACCTACTCCACTGGAACGGCGATGTCACCAACCTGCCGGCCAAATGGCACATGAGCTATTTGAAAGACCTTTACCGAGACAACCGGCTGGTGGTGCCCGACAGCCTCAGCGCGGGTGGTACCCCGATCGACCTGACCCGGATCGAAACCCCGGCCTATATCCAGGCCGGCCGTGAGGATCACATCGCGCCCGCTGCCAGCGTCTGGCACCTGATGCACCATTTGCGCGGACCAAAGCAGTTTGTGCTGGCCGGATCGGGCCATATTGCGGGCGTGGTCAATCCGCCCTCCGCAGGCAAATACCAGTATTGGACTAACACTGCATCGGTGGACGGCTTTGTCGATTTCGTCGCCGGGGCCAGCGAGACGCCGGGCAGCTGGTGGCCGCACTGGATCGACTGGCTGCGCGATCAGGATAGCACCAAAGTGCCCGCCAACGGCAAGCGCGTGCCCGGCGGCAAGGGTGACAAAGTGCTGGAAGATGCTCCTGGAAGCTATGTAAAGTCGCGTTAAATAGCTGATTTACAACGCATTGTGCAATTTATGCTGCACTGCAACAAAATCCCTTGACTTCGCAAGCGCAATATCTATTTTGTGCAGTGCAACATGAACCGCGCCGGAGAGCCGCTGCGGATGCACTGCAAAAGGAATTGTACGATGGCCGAAGCCACCGAAGCCAAGATCGACACCGCCAAGGCCGAAGTTGCCGCTGAAAAGGCTTATGCCGCAGCAGCTGCCGCCGTTGAAGTGAAGGCTGCGCCTGCCGCAAAGCCTGCCGTGCTTGCCAAGAGCGCTGCCGTGAAAGTTGTCGCCCCCAAGGTTGCTGCCGCCAAGCCGGTCGCTGCCAAGAAAACCGTTTCGGCCAAAAAGGCCGCTGCCCCCAAGAAGCCTGTCACCGCAAAGGTCGTCAAGGCTGCCCCTTCGATTAAGGACACCATCATGACCAAGACCAAAACCGCTGCTACCGACTTCACCGCCAAGGTTCAGGAAACCGTTACCGAAGCGCAAGACCGCGCCAAGGCGATGATCGAAAAGAGCCAGGCCATGTTTGGCGAAGCCGGCGAATTCACCAAGGGCAACGTCGAAGCTCTGGTTGAATCGGGCAAGATCATTGCCACTGGCCTGCAGGATCTGGGCAAGGACTATGTCGCTGAAGGCAAGACCGCGCTTGAAACCGTTCAGGCCGACTTCAAGGAACTGACTGCGGTCAAGACCCCGGCCGATTTCTTCAAGCTTCAGGGTGAAATGCTGCGCCGCAACTTTGACGCCGCCGTTGCTTCGGGTTCGAAGTATTCGGAAAAGACCGTCAAACTGGCCGGTGAAGCTTTCGCTCCGATCCAGAACCGCGTCAGCCTGGCTGTCGAAAAGGTCAAGCAGGCCGCTTAAGGCGCGCCGCTTCTCGCGCGGGCTAGCATCCCCCTCTCCGCTGGCCCCGCGAGCATAATCCCAAGGGCCGGACAGCGTTAAATCGCTGTCCGGCCCTTTTGCTGTAGATGCCCACTTGTCCTTAACCCCCTGAATGCGATAATTTGCCCCGATGCACACACCGCCAGCCTTGAACCCGATCCCCCCGCACGCCTCGGATGACGAGCGCGAAGGCGGCGCTGGCGGCGGTCAGGACCAGCTAGGCGTCGCCACCAAGACCCGGACCAAGCCCAAAAAGCCGAGCCAGTTCAAAGTGCTGTTGTTGAACGATGACTACACCCCGATGGAATTCGTGGTGATGGTGCTCAAACGCTTTTTCAGCATGGATCTGGATCAAGCCACCCGCGTCATGCTCCACGTCCACCAGCGCGGCGTCGGAGTCTGCGGCGTTTTCACTTACGAAGTGGCCGAAACCAAGGTCAATCAGGTGATGGACTTCGCCCGCCAGAACCAGCACCCGCTGCAATGCACGCTGGAAAAGGCCTAGCCGCAATAGGCGCTATGCCGCTGCAGTCCCGAACAGGCTGCCAATCCCATACGTTGCGGCCATCGCCAGCACACCCCAAAAGGTTACCCGCAGCACGCCCTTGCCGACCGGAGCCCCGCCGGCCCGGGCGCCAACTGCACCGAGTAGCATCAAGAACAGCAAAGCGGCGGCAGAGACCCCCAAAGCCAGCGCGTCAAGCGGCAGGAGCATCGCCGCGCCCAGCGGCAACGCCGCGCCGACGGCAAATGTGCCAGCCGAAGTCAGCGCAGCTTGAACGGGGCGCGCCCGGTGCATTTCGGCCAAGCCCAGCTCGTCCCGGGCATGGGCGGCAAGCGCATCGTGCGCGGTCAGAGCTGCGGCCACTTGCCCGGCAAGGGCATCGTCCAGACCACGCGCGCGATATGTATCGGTCAGTTCCTGAAGCTCAAATTCAGGCTGAGTCGCCAGTTCGGCCTGTTCGCGGATCAGGTCAGCCGCTTCGGTATCGGCCTGGCTGGAAACCGAGACATATTCGCCTGCCGCCATCGACATCGCCCCGGCGACCAGCCCGGCGACCCCGGCCACCAACACGGGCTGCTTGTCTCCCGCCGCAGCAGCGACCCCGACAATCAAGCTGGCAGTTGAGACGATCCCATCGTTTGCCCCAAGCACGGCGGCGCGCAGCCAGCCGATCCGCGCTACGGCGTGGGTTTCAGGCAGCTTTCCTGCAATCGCTTCCATCGCCTGCTCCGTTTCCTGGTTCGCGGCGCAAGACTACTGCGATGCGCCAGCGGTTACCAGCTTTTGCCCTTTGCCGCTGACCGCATGACGGTTATGGGACAAGACTTGTTCCAGAACCGGGCCGCTACACCCACGTGAAATCCGTTCCCGCCATTGATCGTTACATTTTCCGGCTGGTGCTGATGCCGATGCTGGCGGTCTTTATGATCGCGGCGTCGCTGCTGATCCTCGACAAGATGCTCAAGCTGTTTGAGTTTGTCGGGAATGAGGGCGGGCCGATTTCGGTGGTGTTCCGGATGCTGGCCAACCTGCTACCCGAATATGCCAGCCTGGCGATCCCGCTGGGACTGCTGCTGGGCATCCTGTTCGCCTTTCGCAAGCTCGCCACCACCAGCGAACTGGACGTCATGCGCGGGGTTGGCCTCAGCTACACGCGGCTGCTGCGGGTGCCCTATGCGATCACGCTGGTGCTGGCTGGGGTCAATCTGCTGATCGTCGGCTATCTGCAACCGCAGGCGCGCTATTGGTATGAACAGATGGATTTCGAACTGCGATCTGGCGCGCTGGGCGCTTCGATCAAGGTGGGTGAATTTACTACCTTGCAAGACAAAATGGCGCTGCGGATCGAGCAGAGCCAGGACAATGGCCGCCAGCTGAGCGGAATCTTCGCGCGGTTCGCCTCGCCCAAGGGTCAGGTGCTAACGATATCGGCGCGCGAAGGCCGGTTTCTCTCGCTGAAAGGCAGCCCCAACACGATCATCCTGCGGCTGACTGACGGCCAGATCATTCAGGATGAACCCGGCGCCAGTCCCCGGGTGCTCAGCTTTTCGCGCCACGATATGCCGATCGACTTGCCCGCGATTGAAAAATTCCGCGAACGCGGCGGTAAAGAGCGCGAATATATCCTGCCCGAACTGCTGCGGATCGGGTGGAGCGATCAGGTGACCGAGAAACTCCGCAACCAGACCCGCGCCAGCCTGAATTTCCGGCTGGTCGAAGTGGTGATGATGCTGCTGTTGCCGCTGATGGCGGTCGCGCTGGCAGTGCCGCCAAAGCGCTCAACCTCGCCGCTCGGTGTGTTTATTTCGATCATCATGGTGGTCTCGTATCACAAGATCAACGAATACGGCCAAGCTGCGGCGGCGCAGGGCCGGTTCCCGCCGGAAGTAATCCTGTGGGGGCCGTTCGCGCTGTTTTCGGCGCTGATCGTGTGGATGTACTGGCGGGTCGCCTATGTCCCCGGCGGCCAGCCAATCGGCGCGCTTGAGAAATTCTTCGCCGTGCTGGGCAAGCGGATCACTGCGCTGCTCAAACGCCGTGCGCGCACCACCGGGATCGCCTGATGCTGGGTGAGATTTTCCCCTCGCGGACCCTGACGCTGTATCTGATCAAGCTGTTTATTGGCCGGATTCTGGGCGTATTGCTGCTGTTGGTGCTGGTGCTGCAGATGATGCAGTTGTTGTCCGAAAGCGGCGATATTCTGGCAGTTCCGGGCAACGGAGAAGCCGAATTGTGGCGCTATGTCTCGCTCAACGTGCCGCAGTTGATCGCGCGGTTCCTGCCCTATTCGGTGCTGCTGGCGACACTGTTTACGTTCTGGCCGCTCAACCAGAACAGCGAAGTGATCGCGATGCGCGCCGCCGGGCTTTCGGCGCACCAGATCCTCGCGCCGCTGCTGCTGGCCTCGGCCGGGGTATCGCTGGTCAGCTTTGTGTTCAACGAAACGGTCGTGACCAAGGCCACCGGGACGCTCAAAACCTGGAGCAAGCTGAAGTATCAGCCGATCCCCAAAGACACCGGGGTGCGCGCCAACGTCTATCTGAAAGACGGCCCGCACATCCTGACCGCCGGCACCGTCACCGGGACCGGCGATGCCATCGTGATGACCGGCGTCACCTGGTACCGCCGCGACATGGGCGGGATGGTAGTCGAGCAAGTCCGCGCGGACCGCGCCAGCTATGCCGCCCCGGGCTGGAAACTGGACAACCCGCGGACCTTTGACGTGAAAACGACGATGCTCGCTCCGCTGACCGAGCGGGAGGTCGCGCAGGGCGTTTCGCCGGGGCAGGTCATGCTGGCCAAGTTTGATCCCGATGGGGAGAATATCTTTGAGCTTGGTCGTTCAATTAAATCGCTGAAAGAGGCCGGACGCCGAACTGCCGAGCTGGAAGGCAAATGGTGGCATAAGCTGTCGGGGCCACTGTCGGCGATGCTGATGCCGCTGCTCGGTTCAATCGCCGCCTTTGGCCTTGCCCGGTCAGGTCAGCTGCTGATCCGCGCGATAGCCGGAATGGCGCTTGGCTTTGCCTATTTCGTGGTCGACAATGCCGCCTTGGCGATGGGCAATTTCGGCGGCTACCCCGCGCTGATCGCCGCTTGGGCGCCGTTCATGCTGTTCTTCCTGCTCGGCGAAACTGTGCTGGTGCGGACCGAGGAATAGCGCCTCAACGCCGGATCATCGTGCTGCGCGCGATCTTGCCAAGCAGCGGGACAAAGCCGGTATAACTGGATTTCTCATAAGTCGAACCGACCCCCAGATGAGTCGTGATCCGGCGGTGCGCCTCACCCAGCGAGTGATAGGGCACCGACGGCAGCAGGTGGTGGGTGGCATGATAGCGCAGGCCAACCGGGGCCCACAGCGGCGCCAGCAGCGCTGGCGGGGGCACGTTGACCGAGTCGAGATACTGCGCAGTAACTGTCATCGCGGCGCCGTCGTTCTCCCACAGGTGCGCCACCAGCGTGCGGATCTGGTTGAGCAGCGCGGTCGCCGATACCACCGACAGGCCAATCAGCAGCGGGCGCCAACCGTAAACCAGCGTGCTGGCCAGCAGCGCCCACGACCAGACCATCACGCCCAGTTCCTGCCAGCGGACCATCTTCGCGAAAGCGCCCTCTGGCGGGCGGCGGCGGAAATCGGGGTTGATCGACAGCGATGAGGCGCGCTCCCACACCAGCTTGCGCAATGGCGGGATAATCGCGCCGAGCGGCACCAGCAGGGCCGAGCGGATCAACAGCCCAATCGGCAGCAGCATCGAAATCACGATAAAGGCCGGCAGCCGCCAGGGCTCCATCAAAGCCAGCGGCATATATTCGGGGTCGTCGGCCGTGCCATAGCGGGTCCGGGCGTGGTGCAGCGTGTGGACCCCTTCGTACATATACGATGGAGTCAGCATCGGCACCCCGACCAAAGCGTTCCAGACCAGCCGGAACCCCGGCAGCGCGGTTTTGTGGATATGGGTCAGTTCATGGATGAACAGCAGCGCGCGGTAGAGCGTGAACACCGCCACCACGCCGCTCGCCCAGGCCTGCCAGCCGCTGAGCAGGATCGCCCCGGCAATACCGGCATAGCCGACCGCCGCCGAAATCAGCATATCGGGCCAGTAAATCTCTGGCCGCGCAGCCGAAATATCGCGCGTCAGCTCTACCGCCGCGCGCAGCATCGCCATGTCATCGGGGATTGCGGGCTTCGGCGGGTTCACTTCGATCCTGTCTTGAACGGTCATCAAATTATTCCATTGCGCCCCAGCTTGGCGTAGTGCCCGGGGCAATCGCGGGTCGCATTGACCTGAAACAAAGGCGGTAGCGTGGCAAAGTCCGTAAATAACAGTGCAGAGATAACTATCCGCCCGGTAGGCAACAAGGCCGAGTTGAAGGCTTTTGTCGATCTGGCTTATCGGCTGAACCGATCAGACCCTAACTGGGTACCGCCCTTGCGCGGCGAGGCGCTGGAGCTGGTGACGGCGGGCAAGAACCCGTTTTTCGACCACGCCACGGTCCAGTTTTTCCTCGCCCAGCGCGGCGGTGCCATCGCCGGGCGGATATCCGCGCATATCGATCACCTCGCCATCGCGATGGACCCAGGCCAGGGCATGGGCCCCGGCACCGGCAACTGGGGCTTGCTGGAGGCGGAGGATGAAACGGTCGCGGCAGCACTGATCGGGCGCGCCGAAGCCTGGCTGCGCGAACAGGGCATGACCCGCGTGCTGGCGCCGATCTCGATGTCGATCTGGGAAGAACCGGGCCAGTTGACCAAGGGTTTTGACCATCCCCCAACCGTGATGATGGGCCACCAACCGCAGCGCTATCGGCACTATATCGAGGCGCAAGGCTATCTCCCCGCCAAGTTGCTGCGGACCTATGAGCTCGACATCACCGCCGACTTTCCCCCGCTGATCGACCGCATCGTCCAATCGGGCCAGCGCAACGCCAAGATCAAAGTGCGCAAGGTCAACAAGCGCAATTTCGATGCCGAAGCGGCGATCATCCTGTCGATCCTCAACGATGCCTGGTCAGACAACTGGGGCTTTGTGCCGTTTACCGACCGGGAAATTGCCTATGCCGGCAAGAAATTCAAACCGATCGTTCGCGAAGACCTGATCATGATCGCCGAGTATGAGGGCGAGCCGGTGGCCTTCATGATGACGCTGCCCGATCTGAACGAAGTGCTGCAGCCGATGGAGGGCAAGCTGCTGCCGTTCAACTGGGCCAAACTGTTGTGGTGGCTGCGCAAACCCAAAGCCCGGACCATGCGGGTGCCGTTGATGGGCGTGCTCAAAAAACACCAGTCGAGCCGCCTCGCCAGCCAGCTCGCCTTTATGATGATCGAAGATATCCGCCACGCCGCTATCAGCCAGTACGGCTCTACGCGCGGCGAAATTGGCTGGGTGCTGGATGACAACCAGGGCATGAACGCAATTGCCGAGGCAATCGACAGCACCGTGAACAAGGAATACACGATCTATCAGAAGGCGCTGTAGCGGAGGCAAACTGATGGCACGGGTAATTGGCCTTGGCGGGCTGTTCTTCAAATCGGCTGATCCGGCGGCGACGCGCAGCTGGTATACCCGGGTGCTGGGGATCACCTTTGACAGCTGGGGCGGGACCGTGTTCGAACCCGCGTTGGCCGCAGCCCACCCCGGCGCAGGCACCGTATTCTGCCCGTTTGACGCTGATACCAGCTATTTCAAACCGTCAAACTCGGACGTGATGTTCAACCTGATGGTCGACGATCTGGCCGCCATGCTGGAGCACTGCGCCGCTGCGGGCGTTGAACCTTATGGTGCGGTATTGGACGAGGCCAATGGGCGGTTTGCCCACATCATCGATCCCGATGGCCGCAAGGTGGAGCTGTGGCAGCCCAAACCGATGGGCTAATCGCCGTCCCGATCAACTGCCGCTGTCACCGCTACGTCCAGCGTCACATTGCCCAGCGTCCGCATGATGTCAGGCAGCATTTCTACCGCGACCAGCAGCGCCAGCGGTGCAATCGGCACACCCATTGCCATCGCGATTGGCCCGACCGAGATCACGAAGCTGATCGTGCCGGGCAAGGACACCGAGCTGAGTGAGACCAGAAACGCCACGAACACCCCGGCCATCAAAGCCGCAACTGACAGCGGTGTGCCGGTCAGGTAAGCGGCATAGATCGCCACCGCCATATTCATCGCCGGGCTGGTCGCGCGGAAAATTGCCACGGCCAGCGGCAGCACGAAATCGG
>JANMHL010000152.1:0-2618 GCA_031375125.1 Novosphingobium sp.
CGAGAAAGAAACCGGCAAGCCGAGCGAGCGGACAATGGTGGCGGGGCTCTATTCCAACCGGGTCCGGCAGGGCATGCTGCTGCAAGCCGATCCGACGATCATCTACCCGATCACCAAGGGTAAGCCGCTGGGCCGCCGGATCCGCCAATCGGAAATCAACGCGGTCAACGATTACAACACCTATTCCATGACCGGTCTGCCGCGCGGGCCGATCACCAACCCGGGCCGCGCCTCGATCGCTGCCGTGCTCAATCCGGCCAGCACCGACGTGCTGTACATGGTAGCCGATGGCACCGGCGGCCACGCCTTTGCCAAGACCCTGCCCGAACACAACGCCAACGTCGAAAAATGGTACACCCTGCGTAAGGAACGCGGCGACTTTTAGGTCTATTGTCCGGTCATCGCTTCCATCGCGGGCAGATACCGCGCGCCGACGATATCGGCGGCGCGGCTGGCCTGATCGATCGCCGCAAGTTGCTCTGGGCTTAGCGTCAGGTCGGTGGCCCCCAAGTTTTCTTCCAGCCGCGACAGTTTGGTCGTGCCCGGGATCGGCACAATCCAATCGCGCTGCGCCAGCAGCCAAGCCAATGCAATCTGCGCCACCGACGCTCCAATCGGTGCGGCAATCGCGCTCAACACGTCCACCAATGAGGCATTGGCCGACATCGCGTCTTGCTGAAAGCGCGGCAGGCGGGCGCGGAAATCGCCCTTTTCAAACACCGTTTCGGCGGTGATCGCTCCGGTCAGAAAACCGCGACCCAATGGGCTGTAAGGGACGAACCCGATGCCCAGTTCTTCCAGCACTGCCAAAATCTCGACCTCCGGCTCACGCTGCCACAGGGAATACTCGCTTTGCAGCGCCGTAACCGGCTGGACCGCGTGGGCTCGGCGGATGGTTTGCGCTCCGGCCTCGGACAGGCCGAAATGGCCGACTTTGCCGGCCTTTATCAGTTCGGCCACGGTCCCCGCCACATCCTCTATCGGGACTGCCGGGTCGACGCGGTGCTGGTACAGCAGGTCAATCCGGTCAGTTCGCAGCCGCTTGAGCGAAGCATCGACTACCGTCCGGATATGGTCGGGCCGACTATTGGTTCCGGGGCCGGTTGCGGGGTCGCGGGTCAGATCGAAGCCGAACTTAGTGGCAATGGTCACCTGATCGCGCAGCGGCTCCAACGCCTCGCCGAGCAGATCTTCATTGGTGAACGGACCATAGACTTCGGCAGTGTCAAAGAACGTCACCCCGCGTTCCACCGCCTGCCGCAACAAGGAGATCATCGCCGCCCGGTCTGGTGCTGCGCCATAGGCCCAGCTCATCCCCATGCAGCCAAGGCCGAGCGGGGAAACGGTGAGGCCAGATGTGCCGAGTGTGCGCGATTTCATGTTTGCGTCCTTCATGGTTCAGCGATGTTGAAGCCCGGCGAAATCGGATCAAGCGCGGTCTGCAAGGCCGCAACCGCCGCTGGATCGCCTTCGACCTTTAGCCCCATACCTTGAAGCTGCGCCAACGGTACTTTCAGGAACAGCAGCGCCAGCATCAGTTGGCGCGGGCCGGTCAGGGTCACGGCGGGGCTGGCGGCGGGCTGTCCGACCCGGCCGATCAGCACCGTTTTGCTCAGATCGATCCCGACCACTTCCTTGCGGTCATTAATCACCAGATTGAGCGCGAACGGTGCTCGGCCCAGACGCGCCGGATCATAGCGCGTCGCCACCGAATCCAGCAGCAACTGGGTTGGCACTGCCGAAATCATGTCCGGGCTTTGGGTGTTGACCGAAGATGGCTTGTAACCCTGCCGCAGGTCACGTGCGGCAGAGAGGTACTGGTTGCGCCAGATCGCGCTTTCGGCCTGATAGCCTTGCTGTTCAAAACTGTCCGCCAGCAGCGCGCGGCCCTGGGCATTGGTGGGATTGGCAAAGACCAGCTGGCTGAGCAATTCGGACGACCAGCGATAATCCCCCGCCGCCATCGCCTTGCGGGCCTGCGCAATCACCTTTTTTGGCCCGCCGATTGCCGCGACATAGCGCTTGGCGCGCTCCATTGGCGGCCACGGATTGAGGTTGGCCGGATTGGCATCGTACCAGCCCAGATACCACTGATAGACCGCTTTCGAATTGTGGCTGTAGGTGCCGTAATAGCCGCGGTTGTACCATTGTTGCGCCAGTTCGGGCGGCTGGACCAGCCCTTCGGCCAGTTCGACCGGGGTTTCCCCGCGGTTCATCCGGCGGACGCTTTGATCGTGGAGATAACGGTAGTTGTCGCGCTGGCTAGCCAGCATTCCGGCCACTTCGCCTTGGCCAAAGCGCGGCCAGCAGTGGCTGGAGATAACCACATCGCTGCGGGTGCCATAAAGCCGCAAGGCCTCGTCCAGATAGCCAGCCCAGGCGTGGGTATCGCGGACCTTGGCACCGCGCGGGGTCAGGATGTTGTGGAGCGAACAGGTGCTCATTTCGGCGGACAGCAGCGTGCGGTGCGGGACGATATAGACGTTGAGCTCGCTCGGCGCCTCGCTGCCCGAAACGATCTGAAATTCCAGCGCCACGCCATCTACCACGCGGGTGTCGCCAGTGCGCTCGATTGTGTCGGTTGGCGCAATCAAGGTGATTTCGCCGCCCGATACGCC
>JANMHL010000198.1:0-12224 GCA_031375125.1 Novosphingobium sp.
GCCGAGGCGCTTTATGCCTCGATTCGCAAGATTCTGGCCTTGCCGGGCGAAACCCGGATGTTCGTCGGCCATGACTACTTGCCCGCAGCAGGCCGCAACGAATTCGCTTTTGAAAGCACTGTGGCCGAACAGCAAGCGGACAATGTCCATATTCACACTGGCGTGGGGCAGGCCGAATTCGTTGCGATGCGCAAGGCTCGCGATGCGACGCTGGAGGCACCGCTGCTGATCCTGCCAAGCCTGCAGGTCAACATCCGCGCCGGAGCGCTCCCCCCGGCAACCACGCAAGGGCACCGCTATCTGCGGCTCCCGCTCAACGCGATCTGAGTACAGGCTTGACGGTGCGGTGCGGTCTTGCAAGGCCCACCGCGTGACCATGCTCTACCGCCTTGACGCCCCTGCCGCAGCAATTGCCGATCACTTCGGTGCGGCGGCTGGAGCCGATCCATGGTCCGGGGGCACGATCGGGCCGATGCAGTTCGCCCCGGTGTTGACTGCGGGCCGCGAATTTGTCGCTGGGCCGCGCGCTGCTGGTCAGCCGCTGCGGATGATCCCGCGCCAATGGGGCGTGCCGCCCCCAAACCATCTGGCGCCGCCTGCTGCGGGCGAGGCCGGGCGCGGGGTTCTGACCGTCCGCAATCCGGATTCGCCGTTCTGGATCGGAAATCTGCGCAACGCTGAGTTTCGCTGTTTGGTTCCGGCGACCGCGGTGATGGAATGGGGGCGCACCGATCCGACTACAGGCAAGCGCCGCGCGCACTGGTTCGCGCCCAGTGACCAACCGCTGTTCGCGCTGGCGGGTGTATGGAAAGACAGCGAAGTTCCCAGCTTCGCGCTGCTGACCTGCGAGCCCAACTCGGTCTGGCGTACAGCCGGGCGTGAGGCGATGCCGGTGATCCTGCCGCCCGATCCGGCGGTCTGGGGCAAGTGGCTGCGCGGGGAATGGAACCAGGCCGCCGCGCTACTGGCACCCTATTCATCCAGCCTGATCGTGGAGCGTTAGGCCTGCTGGATCAGGCCGGACGAATCGGGCGCCGGTTCGCGCTGGACTTTAACCGGACGATTAAACATACTCGCTAGGTTTGAACCGGAGAGCGTGTGCGATGACCCAGACTGTATCCCTGCCAAAAGTCTGCATCATCGGGGCCGGCTGTTCCGGTTTCACCACGGCCAAGCGGCTGAAGGATTATGGCATCCCGTTCGATGTCTATGAGGCTTCGGACAATATCGGCGGCACCTGGTATTACGGCAACCCCAACGGGATGAGCGCCTGCTATCAAAGCCTGCACATCGACACGTCGAAATGGCGGCTGGCGTTTGAGGATTATCCGGTTCCGGCCGATTGGCCCGATTATCCGCACCATTCGCTGCTGCTGGGGTACTTCCACGATTACGTCGATCACTTTGGCCTGCGCCCGCATATCCAGTTCAATACCCGGGTTGAGAAGGCGGAGCGCAAGGCGGGCGGCGGCTGGACGATCACGCTATCGACTGGCGCGGTGAAGGATTACGACGCGTTGGTCGTTGCCAACGGCCACCATTGGGCGGCGCGGATTCCGGACTATCCGGGCACATTTAGCGGCGAACAAATCCACAGCCACAACTATCGCAGCCCGTTTGAGCCGATCGATTGCATTGGCAAGCGGGTGCTGGTGGTCGGCATGGGCAACAGTGCGATGGATGTCGCCAGCGAACTGTCGCAGCGCCCGATGGCGGCCAAACTGTTCGTTTCGGCCCGCCGCGGTGTGTGGATTTTCCCTAAGTACTATCGCGGCCAGCCGCTCGATAAAAACCCCGCCCCGGCCTGGCTGCCCAAAGCGATCAAGCAGTGGCTGGGCGCGCGGATGGTAAAGGGGCTGGTCGGCAAAATGAGCGACTATGGCCTGCCCGAGCCTGAGATCGGCCCGTTTGAAAGCCACGGCACTGTCTCGGGTGAATTTCTGGTCCGCGCGGGATCGGGCGATATCACGATAAAGGGCGCGGTGGAGCGGCTGGACGGTGACGGCGTGGTCTTTGCCGATGGATCGCGCGAACAGGTTGACGTGATCGTCTGGGCGACCGGCTATGACATCGCCTTCCCGTTCTTTGACGAACCCAGTTTCAAGGCCGATGCCGATAACCGCCCGCCGCCGCTGTATAAACGGATCATGAAGCCGGGGGTGCCAGACCTGTTCTACATGGGCCTGGCCCAGCCGCTGCCAACGCTGGTCAACTTTGCCGAACAGCAAAGCAAGCTGGTTGGCGCGTACCTCGCGGGGCAATACCTGCCGCCCGCCGCGGATGAGATGGAGCGGGTGATCAAGGCTGACGAGGATTACTATACCGGGCAGTATTACGCCGCGCGGCGTCATACGATCCAGCTCGATTTCGATCACTATGTTCGCGCGCTGGGCAAGGAACTGGCCGCCGGGGCCAAGCGCGCCGCTGCTGCAGGCCACGCTGTGCCGGTTCCCGCCCGCCAGCTAGAGGAAGCCTGAACCATGGCGACAATCGCAGACCGTCCGATCAACCCCGTCGATGTCAGCCAGAATGCGCTTTATGTCGACAACACCTGGCGCGAGCCGTTCGCCAAATTGCGCGCTGAAATGCCGCTGTCGTGGCGCGCGGAAAGTCCGTTCGGGGCCTATTGGTCGGCGGTCAGCCATGCGCTGGTTTCCGAGGTTGAGCTGCGCCACGATGTCTTTTCCAGCCGCTGGGATCTGGGCAACATCACCATCGCCGAAGCGGTCAACGGCGAAGGCTTTCCCAACTTTATCGCACAGGACCAGCCGATCCACACCGCCCAGCGCCGGGTGATTGCTCCGGCCTTTTCGCCCAGCCAGATGCTGGGGCTGGTCGCGCAAGTCAAAGCCCGGACCAAGGAGCTGATGGACGGACTGCCGGTGGGTGAAACGTTCGATTGGGTGGAACGGGTCTCGATCCCGCAGACGCTGGGGATGCTGTGCATCCTGTTCGATATGCCGTTTGAAGAATGGCGCGATCTCAAGCGCTGGTCGGATTGGGCCAGCGGGGTTTCAGCCGAGCACCTGACTGACGATTACCGGATGGAATTCCTGGTCCAGATGACCGAGATGCTGGGCCGGTTTGACCGCGAGTTGGAAGACCGCCGGGCCAAGCCCGCGACCGACGATCTGCTCAGTCGGATGGTCCATTCCGAAGCGATGGGGCACATGGAGCCGATGGAGCGGATCGCCAATATCGCGCTGCTGATCGTCGGCGGCAACGATACCACCCGCAATTCGATGTCGGCATTGGTCGAAGCGTTTGATCGCTATCCGGACCAGCTCGAACGGCTCCGCGGCGATCCTTCGCTGATCCCCAATGCCGCGCAGGAAATCATCCGCTGGCAATCACCCGTCACCCATATGCGCCGGACCGCGCTGGAGGATACCGAGCTCGGCGGGCAGACGATCCGCAAGGGCGAAAAGATCGTGATGTGGTACATTTCGGCCAACCGCGATGAAAGCGTTTTTCCCAATGCCGAACAGTTTGACGTTGGCCGTGGCAACGCCCGGCGGCATCTCGGTTTCGGCCACGGGATCCACCGCTGCGTCGGGGCCAAGCTGGCCGAAGCGCAACTGGTGGCCTTGATCACCGAGATTGCGACGCGCGATCTCCGGATCGTGCCGCAGAGCCCGCCTACCCGATTGGCCAGCCCGTTCTTGCACGGTTTTACCGATATGCCGGTCCAAATCGCAGCGCACTGATCACGAGCCTAAAAGCCGTAGGAGATCCCGGCCACTGCGAAAACTTGCCCGGCGCTGCCGGCATCGCGGACAATCGGGCTGTCAGCGAATTTGCCGACCAGCCGCTTGTAATTGGCCAGCCCAAACAGCGCCCAACCCTTGCGCGGGGCTCCGCCCAGATCGTGGGTATAGAGCAGCGACGTGCCCACGCTTTTGAGGCCGCCGCCATTGGTGGCATAGGCTGCCAGCACATTCCCCGGCGCGACATCGAAATAGGTCGCGGCATAGCCCTTGCCGACGAAATCGGCCGAAACGCCAAGCCGCGCGAAGCTGCGCCGCGACACCGGGGAATTGAGCGATAACGCTGGGGTGACAACATAGCTTTTGTGCGCGCCCGCCACATCATGCAGGAAGGTCACGTCAAAGTTCAGGCTCGCGGGCGGGATCAGCACGCTTTGTTTGGCGATCCCGGCGGTAAAGCCCAGCTCTACCGCAGTCTTGCGGTCGCCCAGCGCGGCCACGCGCGGATCCTTGATTGTGCCAGTCCGGTCGAGCCGCAGTTGCAGCGCCGGGCCGAACGCCAGCCGGGTCTTGGCACCGGGCTTGTCTGACACAAAATCGGTAGTGATCCCGGGTCCGCGGACCTGAAATTCAACTCCGGAGACCCGGCCCTGAAAAATCCCGCCGGGCTGGAGCCGGTAATCGTCCGACCCTTCGTAATCGGGCGATGCGCCAAGGCCGAAGCCGATCGTTAGCCGATCCCCGCCATCATCGCGGACACCGGGCGGCGGGCCCGCTGGGGCGGCCTCTTGTGCGGCAACGGGAGCAGCGATCAGCAGCGCGGCAAGCAACAGCGGCGCGCAGAGGGCGGACTTAGACATGAAAAACTCCCGATTTGGACCCCCCAAATTAGCGATATAGGGTCCTCGCCAGCAGGTGCAACGTCACGAAGGGGCAGGTGCGATGCCGCCGCAGCGCTTCGGTTCGGCGAATATATACAAGCACTGCTGGACATTGCCGGGCATTCAGGTTTGAGCAACGCTTGAAGCGCGAGGGCGAACCGGGCATTATCTGTCCCGAAACCCAAGCTGAGTGGATCTGGAGTAAGCAATGAACCTGCGGGGCAAATATCGGTTGGGTCTGGGCGTCGCGCTCGGCGTTTCGTCGGCGGTCGCGCTGGCCGCTGCACAGCCGCAGACCATCCTGCCCAGCGTAGGCCCAACGCCGGCGCCTGCTGCTCCGGCCCCCACCGCAGCGCCGACGATCACGCCGCAACTACCGGTTGAAGAACCGGCACTGGTCTGGACAGTTGCCGATGCCCGCTCGCTGCTGGGCGTCATTGAAGGGATTGAGGCGGACGGCCTGATCCCGGCCGATTACCAGCCGACCGCGCTGCGCACAGCGATTGCCGCCGGACCCGGCGCCGCGCTGGATACCCAGGCCGCTAAATCGTTCGGCTGGCTGATCGAAGACATGCGCGATGGCCGGACCCGGATCGATTCGCGGTTGCAGTGGTTCGCGATCGATACCGATGTTGCCGGCCATCCGACTGTGGCGGTGATGGCCCAGGCGCTGGCCAACCATGACATTGCCGGGGCAGTGGCCGATCTGGCCCCGGTCACGCCAGACTATGCCGCGCTCAAGGGCTTGCTGGCGCTGACGCCCAAGGCCGAAAAGGCCAAGCGCAACCTGATCCGGGTCAATATGGACCGCTGGCGCTGGTTGCAGCGCGATCTCGGCAAGTTTTATCTGCTGACCAACGTGCCCGAATTTCAATTGCGGCTGACAGTCGATAACTCAATTATCAAATCGTATCGCACGGTGGTTGGCAAGGTCGGCAAGACCGCCACGCCGCAGCTGGCCGAAGTGGTTGAAGGGGTGATTTTCAACCCGACCTGGACCGTTCCGCAGTCGATTGTTGTGGGTGAAGGGCTGGGCGCGCGGCTCTATGGCAATCCGGCCCAGGCGGCGCGCGAAGGCTACAAGGTGACCAAGGCCAAGAACGGCACGATTACCGTGGTTCAACAGCCCGGCGCGCGCAATGCGCTGGGCTATGTGAAGCTTGATATGCCCAATGAACACGCGATCTTTGTCCACGATACCCCGTCACGCGGGCTATTCGGCAATGCCTATCGCGCGCTCAGCCACGGCTGCATCCGCACCGAAAAGGCGGTCCAGTTGGGCATGACCATGGCGATTTTAGGATCGGGGAAATCGACCGACGAACTGGTCGAAATCGTCAAGTCCGGCGAATATACCCGCGTGCCGATGACCAAGACTTTCCCGATCTATATCACCTATTTCACCATGGCGACTGACATCAACGGCAAGCTGGGCACCTTCGCCGATCTCTATAGCCGCGATGCCCCGGTGCTGGCCTCGTTCGCCGCCCCGCGCCAGCCATGGTACGCCAAGCGCAAGAGCGCTGAAAAGGTGATCAAGCTCGATAACCCGCTTTAGGATATAGCTTCCGGCGGACCTCCCATGCCAACCCTTTCCCGCCGGGGAGGGGCAAATTGCGCGCAGGAATGGCGCCTATTTGATAGGCGGCGGGGTCAGGCAGGCGGTCAACTGGGCCTGCTGACCCGCGGTCAGTGCCGTGCCGGGCGCGGCCCAGGCTCGTAGCCGGTGCGGCGGTCCGACCAGTTCGATCCGCACCGCAAGGCCGCGCCGGGCGTCGTAGAACTCGTTCTCACGCGAAATCGAGAGGATCATGCCGCCGGCCGGTCGCTGCACCAGACAGCGCAGTAAATCGTTGCTGTTGGCTGCGCTCTGCCCTTCCCAGACCACGACCTTGCCCGAAAGCTCGCGGCTGGAATTCCAGCTTTGCAGCACAAACGGGCTGGCCAGCAGCGCCACTGCCAGCACGCCTACACCGATCAGCACACGCCGGGATTGGGTCTGGTTCAAATCAGGCGTCGCCGATCCGGTCAGCGTAGAGCAGGCGCCCGCCCGAGAGGTGCCACAGCGCCTCGTTGAAATTCTCTGGCCCCATCGCAAAGCAGCCCTCGCTGCGGCCCAGCTTCCCAAATTTGGCAATGTGGCTGGCGGCGGCATATTGCGCCGGGTGCATCACGATTGCGCGTTCCAGCGCGGTGCGGTTGTCTTCTTCCAGCCCCAGCAGGCGGATCGAAGTGCCGTATTTGCCCTTGTACCATTCAGCCGTCAGATAGGCCCCGCGTGACGTCGCTTCAGAACCGGGAATGCCGGAGAATTGATGCAGAAAACCCGAATGCTCCGGATCAGAACCGCGCCCGTGGCTGACTAGGAACGATCGGATCGTGCCGTTCTCCAGATTGACGAAGTGGAACCGCGGCAAAGTCGAAGGGCGGGCGAAATCGGCGATCCCAACGATATCCCGGCGCCAGACGTTTGCTCCGGCGCGCTCTAGTTCGCGCCGGGCAATCCCGACCAGTTTGCTGTCATAAAGCGGGTTGGGGGCCACAAAGGTTGGAAGGGCGGGCTCAACCGGCAACACGGCTGGCGCCTGCGGAGCGGTATTCAACCCGAACGTTGCGTCGAATTCCTGCGCGAGAGGGCCGTCCTGCGCAGCGCGGGCAAGGGCACGGCCAGGCAGCGCGAGCGCAGCTCCCGCAGCAAGGCCACCCAGAATCAGGTCGCGGCGTTTCATCCCCTCCGTCATAACCGCATTGGATAACCAAGGCCTGAACGCATCGCTAGGCCGAATCGGCGGAAAAGCGCGTAGCTGCGCCGAGTTGAACCAGATTGCCGCCATCAAGCCGCATAACGGTCCAATCGTCCATCAGCCGCGCGCCCAGTTTCTGGTAAAATCCGATCGCCGGCGCGTTCCAGTCGAGCACCGACCATTCGAGCCGGGCGCAATCGCGCTCCACCGCCAAGGCCGCCAGATGCGCCAGCAAAGCCTTGCCCAGTCCGCTGCCGCGCGCCTCGGACCGGACGAACAGATCCTCAAGGTAAATCCCTGGTCGGCCTTCAAAGGTCGAAAAGTTATGGAAGAACAGCGCGAAGCCTTGCGGCTGTCCGTCCAGCTCGCCGATCACGACTTCGGCATAGGGGCGCGGTCCGAACAGTTTTTGGCCCAGGACCGCTTCATCGAACCGGACTTCATCCGCGAGTTTCTCATAGTCCGCCAGATCGCGGATCAACTGGGCGATCAGCGGCAGGTCAGTCGGCGTTGCGGGGCGAATTGCGATCGTCATAGTTTGATCCTTGAAGCAAGTCGCGGCCAGAGCAAGCCTATTGTCAGCCCGCCCATAACCAAACCGAATGCGGCCAGCTTCCATGGCTGCAGCGGTTCACCCAGCACCAGCGCCGACGTAGTGAGGCCAAACACTGGCACCAGCAGCGCCAGCGGCGCAACCTGAGCGGCCTGATGGCGGGCCAACAGCCAGCCCCAGGCGCCATACCCGAACAGTGTGTTGCCGATAGTTTGCCACAGCACCGCCGCCCAGGTTGTGCCATCGGCTGCAGCGATCCCGGCGGCCATGCTCGGCCAGCCTTCCAGCGTCAGCGCAAACAGCAGCAGCGGCGGCACGGCAAACAGGCTCGACCAGACGACATAGCCAAGCATATCGACCACCCCCGCCCGGCGCGCGACCATATTGCCCCCGGCCCAGCTTGCCGCGGCCAGCAGCACCAGAACCAGCCCGAACGGGGTCGCGCTGCCGTCGGTGTGAAGCGCGATCACGCCGATCCCGGTGCAGGTCAGCAGCAGCGCGGCGATCTGATAACCGGCCAACCGCTCGCGGCTCAGCTGCATCGCCAGGCCGATCGTGAAGAACACTTGCGCTTGGACCACCAGCGAGGCGAGCCCGGGGGTGATATCGGCGCGCATCGCAGTGAATAGCAGGCCAAACTGGCCCGCCCCGATCAGAATGCCATAGGCCGCCAGATTGCTCCACGGCACGCGCGGGCGGGGGATGAACAGCGCCAACGGGCAAAAGGCGAGCGTGAAGCGCAGCAGCGCCAGGGTCAGCGGCGGCAGATGCGCCAGCGCGAATTTAATGATGACGAAGTTGGAGCCCCAGACGGCGGTAACCGCCAACGCCAGCAGCAAATGGAGTGGCGGCAGGCCGCGGGTTGATCCAGTCATGGACCAGGCCCTAGCCTAGCCCGGACAACACCTCAACGCGGCTTGATGACCATTTTGTCGCCCTTGAGCTCGACCGAACCCAGCCGCCGCAATGCCGATTGGCCGAGCAGGTTGGTGCCCAGATCCTTGACCACCACCGCATCGACATCGTGCAGTTTCTGCCCGGCGATCTCGATTTCATCCAGCGTGACCGGCGCGCCATAGCCGGTGCCCGAGGCGGTCTGCATGGTCGGCAGGAATTCGCTTTCATCGGGCAGCACGCCCAGCGCTTCGGCCTCGGCTTCGGTCAGCGCGACCACATCGGCGCCTGTATCGACCAGAAACTCCACCTCGCTGCCGTTGACCTCGGCTTGCAGGGTGAACTGGCCCGAACCATCGCGGATTAGCGTCAGCGCTTTGGCCGCCTCGCCCGCAGCGGCTTTGGTCGGCGCAGCCTGTAGCACCGGCGCCTCAGCCGCGCGCGGCGCAAGCATCGCCGCGATCAGGCTCATGATGCCAACAGCGGCCAGTGCAATGTAGGTAACGCGGTTCATAACAACGCGCAGTGTAACGCGCAGGGGTTACTGTTTGCTTAGCCTGCCTTGCCGTGGGTCACATCCATGCTGACCGAGCGTCCGGTTTCAATCTCAGCCGCTTTGGCTTCGACCAGTTCGACGATGTGGGCGATCATCGCTTCGTCCTGAACGTGGTGGTCGGTGACCCCTGACAAGTAGACCATGTGCTTGCCATTGCCGCCGCCGGTGATCCCGATATCGGTTTCGCGCGCTTCGCCCGGGCCGTTGACCACGCAGCCCAGCACCGACACCGACATCGGCGTCTTGATATGGCCTAGCGCGGTTTCGAGCTTTTCAACCGTGCGAATCACGTCAAAGCCCTGCCGGGCGCAGCTTGGGCAGGAAACGATCCGCACGCCGCGGGTCCGCAGGCCCAGGCTTTTGAGGATCTCATAACCGACCCGCACTTCCTCTTCGGGTTCGGCCGAGAGCGAGACGCGGATCGTGTCGCCGATCCCGGCCCACAGCAGGTTTCCCATGCCGATCGACGATTTGACCGTACCGCCGATCAGCCCGCCAGCCTCGGTGATGCCAAGGTGCAGCGGGCAATCGACCGTTTCGGCCAACTGCATATAGGCCGCCACCGCCAGAAACACGTCGCTGGCCTTCACCGCGACTTTGAACTCATGGAAATCGTGATCCTGCAGCAGCTTGATATGATCGAGCGCGGATTCAACCAGCGCTTCGGGGCAGGGCTCGCCGTATTTCTCCAGCAGGTCGCGTTCAAGGCTGCCAGCATTGACCCCGATCCGGATCGCGCAGCCATTGGCCTTGGCCGCGCGGACCACTTCGGCGACGCGTTCGCTGCTGCCGATATTGCCGGGATTGATCCGCAAGCAGGCGGCGCCTGCGTCAGCGGCTTCGAGCGCGCGTTTATAGTGGAAATGAATATCGGCAATCAGCGGCACTTGCGCGGCGCGGACGATCTGGCCCAGCGCAGCGGTGCTCTCCACATCGGGGCAGGATACTCGGATCAGATCGGCCCCGGCCTCTTCACAGCGGCGGATCTGGTCGATCGTCGCTGCGGCATCGCTGGTCAGCGTGTTGGTCATGGTCTGGACCGTAATCGGCGCATCGCCGCCGACGGGAACCTTGCCCACCATTATCTGCCGGGACGTGCGCCGCGCGATATCGCGCCAAGGTCTGATTGAGGACATGGGGGGGATATAGGGTGCCGGATGCGGCAGCGCAAACGCCCGTTCAGGCCCGGCGCTGCAATTGCGCGGTCGGCTGTGCGGCCAGCGTGGCCAGCGGTTCGGCCTCGCGTTCGCCCAGCAGCAATTGCTGCGCGGCAACCACCGGCATCGGACGGCTGAACAGATAGCCCTGAGCCAGCGGCACTTCGAGCCGGGCCAGAACCGCGCGCTCGGCCTCGGTCTCGATCCCCTCGGCGACCAGCGTGCTGCCGATGTCGCGGGCGAAGGCGACCAGCGCATGGGCCAGCGCCCGGCGGGCTGGATCGGTATCGATCTGCCGAGTCAGGCTCATGTCGAGCTTGAGAATATCGGGCCGCAGATCGACGATATGGCGCAGCCCGGCATAGCCTGACCCGACATCGTCAATCGCAATCCGAGCGTGGTCGCGCAGATACTGCAGTTCGTTTGCGAGCGCGCCGTAATCGCTGACCGCGTCATGCTCGGTCACTTCGATCACCAGCCGCTCGCGGCTTGTCCCGCTGACCAACGCGCGCAGCGCGCCGCTGATCACCGTTTCGGGCGAGACGTTAACCGCAATATAGCAATCTGCCGGAACGTGCGGCATGGTTTTCAGCGCAGCCCTGACCGCCAGCAATTCCAGCTCCTGGCCGAGGCCGACGCTGGCAGCTTCGGTAAACCAGCGATCCGGGCCACGTTCACCGGCATCGGCAAACCGCGCGAGGCATTCGACCCCAACCGGGCGCCCGCTGCGCAGATCGTGGATCGGCTGATGCAGGATGGTCAGCGTGTCACTGGCGATCACCGCCGCGACCCGCTCGGTCACTTGCGCGGCGCTGCGCTGGCTATCAAGATCGCCTTCGATCTGCTGCGCGGCGAGCTGCGCGAAAGCCCGCAGGGTCGCCATGTCGCGTTCGGTCAGGCTGTGGTCGGGGGTCCGGCTGACGCAGCAAAACGTGCCGTAAACCTGACCGTTGCTGAGCGTCAGCGGAACGTTGAGGTGCGATCCAACCGGCAGGATCGCGGTGATTGGCATCGGCAAGGCTGCTGGGTGAGCGCTGGCGTCGTGCATCAACGCGGGCAGCCGTCCATCGAGCACCGCCTGACACAGCGTTTGTTCGAGCGGTTCGGCCACCCCCGGCGCGACCGGCACCGGACAATCGGCGCGGATATGGGTAAACTCGCGCACGCCATCGTAAAACCGCGAGGCAAAGGCGATTTCCATCCCCAGATGGCTGCGCACAGCATCCAGGATGCGGTCAATCGGGGTCAACCCGTCGCTGCCGGTCAGCGCGGCTTCGGGGGTCAGGTACTGGTTCAGCGTTTCGGATGCGGGATTTGCCATAGCCGCCAACTTGGCAAGAACGCGCTAAAATCGCGTTAAGCCCGGTTTAGTCAGAGCATCCGGGCGAACAGGAACTCAGGATCGATGTGATCGCCAACCCTGAAAGTGATGTCGGCCACTTTGGCAAAGCCATAGCGAGCATAGAAACGGTGCGCGCCTTCGTTGTGGGCATAGACCGACAGCTGCACTTCATCAGCCCCGCGCGCCGCGAACTGGTCCATTGCCCAGTCCATCAGTGCCCCGCCGATCCCTTTGCCGGTGGCTTCGGGGGCGGTGTAAAGCTGCTTCAGCTCCATCACTCTGCTTCCCCGGGCATAGTCCGAAAAGCCGCAGATGAGTCCGATCTTGGCATAGCCCAGCAACGCACCGTCCGCGTCTTCGGCCAGCCGGTAGACTCGGGTTGGATTAGCC
>JANMHL010000216.1:0-13976 GCA_031375125.1 Novosphingobium sp.
GGTTGAGCGGCGCCTGCCCGACCGAACGATGCTGGCGACCTTGGCCGCGCAGGCCTTTGTCAGCCTGGGGTTTTATGCTTTCCTGTTGTTCGCATCGAACCCGTTTACCCGGCTGAGCCCGGTGCCGCCGGATGGACTTGGCCTCAACCCGACGCTGCAGGACCCCGGTCTCGCGTTCCATCCGCCGACGCTGTACATCGGCTATGTCGGGCTTTCGATCGCGTTCAGTTTTGCGGTCGGTGCGCTGGTCACCCGCGAAGTCGGCCCGGCCTTTGCCAAGGCGATGCGGCCTTGGGTGCTGGGGGCCTGGGTGTTCCTGACCGCCGGGATCGTCGCCGGATCCTACTGGGCCTATTACGAGCTGGGCTGGGGCGGCTGGTGGTTCTGGGACCCGGTTGAAAACGCCAGCCTGATGCCGTGGCTGGCGGCGACGGCGCTGCTCCATTCGGTTTCGGTGCTGGCCTCGCGCAATGCCTTGCGGACCTGGACGATCATGCTGGGTGTGGTGGCGTTTTCGATGTCGATGCTGGGGACTTTTCTGGTCCGATCGGGCATTTTGACCAGCGTCCATGCCTTTGCAGTCGATCCCACGCGCGGCACGTTCATCCTGATCCTGCTGGCGATCTATATCGGCGGAGCGCTGACGCTGTTCGCGGTCCGCGCCGGAACCATCAGCGAAGGCGAACGGTTTGCGGTGACCAGCCGCGAAGCCGCATTGGTGGTCAACAACGTGCTGCTCAGCGCGACACTGGCGATTGTGCTGATGGGCACGCTTTATCCGCTGCTGGCTGAAACGCTGGGGGCCAAGGTTTCGGTCGGACCGCCCTATTTCAACCCGATGAGCGCAGTGTTCGTGCTGCCGATGCTGGTGGTGCTCGCCGTGGGGCCGTTGCTGCGCTGGCGGCGTGATGGGTTTGTGCGGGTGCGCAAGCTGCTGCTCGCGCCGCTGTTGGTTACGCTGGGGGTCGGGGCGATGGCGCTGATTTCGGGTATGAAGCTGCTGCCGTTGCTTGGCATGGCGCTGGCGTTTGGGCTCGCGCTGGCCAGCCTGTTGCCGCTCAAGGGCCGCAAGGCGCGGACCCTGCGCCTGCCGCTGATCGGGATGGTTCTGGCCCATTTGGGGGTCGCCGTTGCTTTGTTCGGGATGGCGGCTGATTCGGCTTTTACCGCCGAGCGGTTGGTCGCGGCCAAACCGGGTGAGACGGTTGCGGTGGGGCCGTGGCAGGTCAAGCTGGAGCAGGTTGTCCCCGTCGCCGGGCCGAATTGGACCGCGCTGGAGGCAACGATGCAGGCCCGCTATCAAGGCGGCGATCCGGAAGAATTGCACCCGCAGGCGCGCAGTTTTTGGTCACCCCCGCAGGGGACCAGCGAAAGCGCCTTGGTAACCCGCTGGAATGGCCAGCTCTATGTGGTGCTGGGCGAGGCCGGCGAAGACGGGCGGTGGCAGCTGCGGTTGTGGTGGAAGCCGTTTGTGACGCTGATCTGGTATGGCGGGTTGATGATCGCGTTGGGCGGGCTGCTGGCGATGCTGGGCCACCTTAGCAGCGACCTGCGCCGGATCGCCGCGCAGGAAAAGATCGCCTATCGCCGGATGCGGCAAGGCCGATGAACAATCCGGTCCACCCGCGCGCTTCGCCGTGGTTGCTGTGGCTGCCGCTGCTGACTTTTGCCGCCTTCGTGGCGCTGGTCGCCTATGGTCTGCGCCATCCGGCGGAGCGCGAAGTGCGCAGCGCGCTGATTGGCAAGCCGGTTCCCGAATTTAATCTGCCGCCCGCAATCGCAGGTTCGCCGGGGCTGGCCCGCGCGGATCTGGCCAATGGCAAAGTCAAATTGGTCAATCTGTTTGCGAGCTGGTGCGTCCCTTGCGCTGCCGAGGCACCGCAACTGGCCGCGCTCAAGGCCGCCGGGGTCGATCTGGTTGGCGTGGCGATCCGCGATAAACCGGCTGAGCTCAATGCCTTTCTGGCGCGCAACGGCAATCCGTTCAGCCGGATCGGTGCCGATAATGTCAGCGCGATCCAGTTCCAGCTCGGCTCGTCGGGCGTGCCCGAAAGTTTCGTGGTCGATGGCAAAGGCGTGATCCGTTACCAGCACATCGGCGAAATCAGGGCCGAGCACGTTCCGCTGATCCTGGCCGAGATTGAGCAGGCCGCGCGATGATCCGGCGTTTGATGATGGCGGCGGCCTTGGCGCTGGCGGCCCCGGCGCTGGCCGATGGCACGATGCCGCCCGCGCCCTATGCCTATACCCAGCTTGAAAACCCGGCGCAGGAAGCCGCCGCCAAGGCGCTGATGGAAACGCTGCGCTGCTTGCAGTGTCAGGGGCAATCCATTGCCGATTCGGACGCGCCGATTGCTGGCGATATGCGCCATCAGGTCCGCAGCCGGATCAAGGCGGGCGAAGATCCCGAGGCGATCCGCAGCTGGCTGGTTGAGCGTTACGGCGACTATGTTAGCTATGCTCCGCGCGTAACCGCTGCAACCTGGCCGCTGTTTGCAGCGCCAGTGATACTGCTGGTGCTGATCGGATTGATCTTGCGGCGGCGGCTAGGGGTGAGGAGTTCGCGATGATCTGGGCGATGGTTATCGGGCTGGTACTGGCGGTTTGCGCCGCGCTGCTGGCGCTGAAGGCACCGCGCCCGGGCTGGGAGCTGACCGGCGCGGCCATGGCGCTTGGCCTGGCCGGTTTTGCGCTACAGGCCCAGCTGAACCAGCCGGGTGCGCCCAAGCAGGCTGAAACCCGCGAGGACAAGGCCGGGCCATTGCTGGTCGAGGCGCGCAAGGTGCTGTTCGGCGCGACCGCATCGCCCAACTTGCCCAACCGCTGGTTGCTGACCGCTGACGCGCTGACCCGCCACGGCCAATATGGCGATGCCGCCACGATGGTGCTGGGCGCGGTTGAGGCCAACCCAAGGGATTCGGAGAGCTGGGTAGCACTTGGCAACAATCTGGTTGGCCATGCCGATGGTGTGCTGACTCCGGCGGCGATGTATGCTTTCCGCAAGGCGGCAGAGGCCGATCCGGCCAGTCCGGCGCCGGGCTATTTCCTAGGGTTGGCGCTGATCACCAATGACAAACTGGCGGAGGGCCGGGCGATCTGGGCCGATCTGGTGGCCAAGGCTCCGGCCGATGCGCCTTGGCGCAACGAAGTGGCAGAACGGATCAAGCGGCTCGATCAAATCGCAGCGATGCAGCAAGCTCAATGACTTACGGCAGTTCTGGACCTGCCTTTCGGCCAGTGCTAGGCGCAGGTCTTCGCGCCGACTCATGGGGGTTGCAGTTTACATGAGTAAGCCAGACGAATCTGCTGCTGCCGGGCCTGACGAAGCCGGACCAGAGGCTCACCACATTGACAGCCACGGCCATCACCACGGCGGAATAGTCGCGCTGGCGATCGGTGCTGTCGGTGTCGTCTTTGGCGATATCGGCACCAGCCCGATCTATGCTTTCCGCGAAACTTTCGCCTCGCACCACGGGGCGCCGGGGATTCAGGTTGATCCGGTCCATATCTATGGCGTGCTCAGCCTGGTGTTCTGGTCGATGATGATTGTGGTGACGTTCAAATACGTCCTGACCATCATGAAGGCTGACAACAAAGGTGAGGGCGGCAGCCTCGCCCTGCTCGCGCTGATCAACCGCAAGTCGGAAAACGCCAAGTGGACCGCGCCGTTCGTGCTGCTGGGCGTGTTTGCGACCGCGCTGTTCTATGGCGATTCGATGATCACCCCGGCGATGTCGGTGCTGTCAGCCACCGAAGGGCTGCAATACGTCCACCCCGGTTTCAGCAACTGGATCGTGCCGCTGGCAGTGGCAATCCTGTTCGCGCTGTTCGCGATTCAGGCGCGCGGAACCGAAAAGGTTGGCAAGCTGTTTGGCCCGATCATGGTGCTGTATTTCTTCACGCTGGCCGCGCTTGGTTTGATGCATTTGACTGCGATGCCGATGATCGTGCTGGAAACGATCAACCCGGTTAACGCGTTCAAGTTCTTCATGACCGATGGCTTCCGCGCCTTTGTTGCGATGGGCAGCGTTGTGCTGGCGGTGACCGGGGCTGAGGCGCTGTACGCCGATATGGGGCATTTTGGACGCAAGCCGATCGGGGTCAGCTGGATGACCTTCGTGCTGCCTGCGCTGATGCTCAACTATATGGGGCAGGGGGCGATGGTGCTGTCGACCACGCCCGAACAGGCCGCGCTGCTGATCAAGGACCCGTTCTTTCTGATGATCCCGGATATGGTCCGGATTCCGGTGATCTTTCTGGCGCTGGCCGCCACGATCATCGCCAGCCAGGCGGTGATCTCGGGCGCGTTCAGTCTGACCCAGCAAGCCATCAACATGGGCTTCTTGCCGCGGATGCAGATCAAGCACACCAGCGCTGCGGCGGCCGGTCAGATCTATATTCCGACGCTGAATTGGGCGCTGATGATCATGGTGATCATTCTGGTGCTGTTCTTTCGGTCCTCCAGCAACCTCGCCGCGGCCTATGGCATCGCGGTGACCGGCGCGATGTTCATCGATACGATCCTGCTGGCGGTGGTGTTGGTCACCCTGTGGCGCTGGCCGGTGTGGAAAGCCGCGCCGCTGGTCGCGGTGTTTATCGTGGTCGATATGGCCTACCTCGGCGCAAACCTGCTCAAAGTGCCGCAGGGCGGCTGGGTGCCGTTGGTGATTGGCCTGTTCATCTTCACCCTGCTGACCACCTGGTCGCGCGGGCGGCAGTTGATGCGCCAGTCGATGACCGAAGGGACGATCCCGATGGAGGTCTTTGCCAAAAGCGCCAATACCAGCGCCAAGCGGGTCAACGGAACCGCGATCTTCATGGCCAGCACGGCGACCGGGGTGCCATCGGCGCTGCTGCACAATATCAAGCACAACAAGGTGCTGCATGAACGGATTGTGGTGCTGACCGTGGCAATTCAGGACGTGCCGTTGGTTGACGATGCCAATCGCTGCGAAATGAAGGATCTGGGGCAGGGCTTTTACCGGCTAACCTTGAAATACGGATTCCTTGAAGAAACCAACATTCCGCTGGCGCTCAAACAGGCCGAAATCTGCGGTGGGCCGTTCGAGATGATGAAGACCAGCTTCTTCCTCTCGCGCCAGACGCTGATCGCTTCGGAAAAACCGGGGATGGCGATCTGGCGGGAAAAGCTGTTCGCGTGGATGCTGCGCAACGCTGCCAGCGCGATGGAATTCTTCCGCCTGCCCACCAACCGGGTGGTCGAACTGGGCAGTCAGGTCGAAATTTAGCGCAGTGCCGCCAAGTGCGCACCGCTGAGCGCATGGTGTTACCGGGGCGAAGCAGTCCGATGCTTTCCTACACAGGGCGATTGTGGCAGCAGCGACGGCTGTGGCGCGGCAATCGCATTGAGCGCAACGCAAATTGACGGATTCCGCTTAACCAGCTGTATTATTTGAGAATTATGCACAGATTTGGCAATTTTGTGCGCTGTCTGAGCGCTGGTTTTGATGGTCGCAGGCGGGTTTGAGCCGGGTTAGACCGCTTTGTGCCCGGTCTGTGCAGGCTTAAGATTTTCGATCGGCCAGATCGATGCCCGCTTCAGCTATTGGCGTCGCGTCTGCCCCGATTGCGCGACGTAAACCATGGCCCGATCAGCCGGATTGCCTCCTCGACCAGCGCGGTTGAGACAGCGAAACTGATCCGCATGAAATGATGGCCCTCGGCCGGATCGAAGTCGATCCCAGGCGCGGTGGCAACGCCGGTGTCCTGCAGCAACGCCTTGCAGAACGCCATGCTGTCATCGGTGAATTCCGAGATATCCGCATAGATATAAAACGCGCCGTCGGGCGGGGCGATCCGGCCCAGACCCATGCCGGGCAGCGCGGCGAGCAGTAGTTCGCGGTTGCGGGTGTAGGTCGCGATATTGGCCTGCAGGTCGGCGGTGCAATCCATCGCGACAAGGCCAGCGTGCTGGGCCAGACTGGGCGGGGTCAGAAACAGGTTGCCCATCCGCGCCCGCGCTGCGTCGATCCCACTATCCGGCACCACCAGCCAACCCAGCCGCCACCCGGCCATCGACCAGTATTTCGAGAACGAGTTGACCACCAGTGCGTCAGGTTCGGCCTCAAGGATCGAGGGGGTGCCGGTGCCATAGGAAATCCCATGGTAGATCTCGTCCGAAATGATCGTGATCCCACGCGCCCGGCAAACCTCGGCAATCGCCGCCAGTTCCTCATGCGGGATAATTGTCCCGGTTGGGTTGGCTGGGCTGGCGATGATCACACCCTGCGGCGCCGGATCGAGCGCGGCGAGGGCCTTGGCGCTCATCTGAAACCGTTCAGCTTCTCCGCAAGCCAGCTCGACCGGTTCGATGTGGAGCGCCTTCAGCGTGTTGCGATAGGCGACATAGCCGGGGCGGGCGAAGGCGACCCGGTCGCCGGGTGCAAAGCTCATGTTGAGCGCCAGCACCAGCGCCGGCGAAGCGCCGCAGGTCAGCACGATCCGGGCCGGGCTGACCTCGACATCGTACCAATCGCGATAATGCGCCGCGATCCGCTCTTTCAGCGCCGGGCTTTCCCAATAGCCCAGCGGATCAGTATCGAGCACGCGGTGGGCTGCGGCGATCGCGGCAGCGGGCGCGCCGGTGCTGGGTTGGCCAAATTCCATGTGGATGATGCTACGCCCCTCAGCCTTGAGGCGGTGGGCGAGGGCGGAAACGGTGATGGTTTGAAACGGATCGATTTGTGCAGTCATTGCACTGGACTAGCCACGCTGCGCCAAAAAGAAAAGCGCGGTGCCCCGAATGGGACACCGCGCTTGTTCGGTGAACGGTTGCAGGCTCAACCGAGGTTGGCGCTCACCATGCAGTACAGCATCGGGAGCGACAGCAGCGTATTGGTGCGGCTGGCGTAAAGCGCGCGCGGTGCGGCAGCGGCCTTTTCCTCAGCGGTCGCAACTGCGGTGCCCAGATTGAGGATCTTCTTCTGGGCGGGCCAGATGATGAACCACACGTTGAACGCCATGATCAGCGCCAGCCACATGCCCAAGCCGATCAGGTTTTCGCTGTTGGTCGCGCCATTGAAGGTCATGGCGCGGTGGGCATAACCCTTGATGACAGCGATAGTCAGGCCGGTCAGCACGGTCAGCAGCGCGCCATAGCGGAAGAAGAAAAACACCTTTGGCGCGATGTGCCCGGTGATCGCGCCCTTCTGCTCAGCCGGGATGGCGGGCATGGTCGGCACTTGAACAAAGTTGAGGTAATAGAGCAGCCCGATCCACACGATCGCGAAGAACACGTGAAGCCAGGACAGGACATTGGCGGGCTCAACCCCGTACGATGGATCGGCGAACTGGAACATCACGACCAGCGCGAGCGCCAGCCCGGTGAGCAGCACCAGGTGGAGATTTCCGAAAAACTTGGCCATTTGCTTCCCCCTAAAATTGAAGCGTTGTTTTTTGCGTCTTTGTTATCGCCCGGATCGCGGGCTTTGTCACCTGTTCTCACTCATGCGGCGGATCGCTCAGCACGTCGGCTTCGGCCTCTTGCATCAGGCCGTGCTTCAGCAGCATCGGCAACTGCGTAAAAGTGAACAGGAACGACAGCGGCATGAACAGCCACAGCTTGAGTGAAATCCAGGTGTCGAAGTTGCCGTTCTGGACGTTGTATACCTGCCGCAGCACCTCGTTCAGCGCCGCCAGCACCAGAAAGAACAAGCCCCAGTTGCGCGATAATTTTAGCCAGCCCTGCTCATTCAGCCCCTCGAACGCGGCCTCCAGCAGATACTTGAGATAAGCTTTGCCGCGCCAGACGCCGACCAGCAGAACCACCCCGAACAGCAGATAGATCGCGGTTGGTTTGACCTGAATCCAGAACGGATCACGCAGCAGGATGGTCAACCCACCAAAGCCGACGATCAGCACTGTCGACAACCACAGCATCGGCGAAATGTGCTTAAGCCGCCACCACGATACACCCAGCGCCATCAGCGCGGCGGCCATGAACGCGATCGTGCTGAATACCACCGCGCTAACCTCGGCGACGGCGTTCTTTTCATCGGCGGACGGCGAGTAATACCGATAAACCAGGAAGAACACGACCACCGGGCCGTAATCGACCAGCAGGTTGAGCCAGCCCGATTTGGGCCGTTCGTTGGCAGCCACGGTCATGCCGCCCCCGCAATCACGCGGGCGACCAGATCGGGATCGAACGGGCGCAGATCGTCAATTTTTTCACCGACGCCGATGGCGTGAATTGGCAGGCCGTATTGCTCGGCTGCCGCCACCAGCACCCCGCCACGCGCGGTGCCATCCAGTTTTGTCATGATCAGTCCGGTCACCCCGGCAACCTCCTTGAAAGTGTCAATCTGTTGCAGTGCGTTCTGCCCGTTGGTGGCATCGAGCACCAGCACCACGTCATGCGGTGCCTCTGGATTGAGCCGCCCTAGGACGCGGCGGATCTTGGCCAATTCGTCCATCAGCTCGCGCTTGTTCTGCAGCCGTCCGGCGGTGTCAACGATCAGCGCGTCGATCCCTTTGTCTGTCGCGGCCTTGACCGCATCGAACACCACTGCCGAAGGATCGCCGCCTTCGGGGCCCTTGATCAGTTCCACGCCCAGCCGGTCTGCCCAGATAGCGAGCTGGCCGATGGCGGCGGCACGGAACGTGTCACCGGCGGCCAGCATCACCGAATAGTCGAGCTCCTGAAACAGGTGCGCCAGCTTGGCGATAGTGGTGGTCTTACCCGATCCGTTGACCCCAATCACCAGAATGACCTGCGGGCGCGGGAAGGCAACGATATCGAGCGGGATCGCGACTGGGCGCAGGATTGCAGCGATCTCATCCGCCACAGCCTGCCGGATCGCAGCCTCATCAGCGCCGCGTTCAAACCGTTCGCCGGCCAGCCTTTCCCTGATCCGGGCGGCGGCGCGCGGGCCGAGGTCTGAGAGGATCAGCGCATCTTCGAGTTCGTCAAGCTGGCCCGGTTCCAGCCGGGTTTTTGAAACGATCCCGGCGATGTTTTCGGACAACTTCTCAGAGGTCTTGCGAAAGCCGCCAAGCAGCCGGTCAGACCATGTTTCGCTACTCATGCCAGCAGGCCTTCGACAATCCGGGTGGGGGTAACAGTCACGATCGTTCCAGCCTTGGTGCCGGGCGGCAACTGCACCCGGGCGAAGCTGCGCGCATGGCCGGTTCCGTCCCGTTCGGCAAGTATTTCGAGCGGCTGGCCGAGCTGGCTTTGCAGCCAGTCTGATCGCTCCACCGCCACCGCTGCGCGCAGTTCGGCTGCGCGGACCTTGATCGTTTGGGGATCTAGCTGTGGCATCCGTGCGGCGGGTGTGCCGGGGCGGGGCGAGTAGGGGAAGATGTGGCCGTGGACCAAGCCAAGCTCGGCGATGATTGAGAGGTTGGCGTGATGCGCAGCCTCGTCCTCGGTCGGGAAACCGGCGATCAGATCAGCGCCGAACGCAATGTCCGGACGGCGTTGGCGCAGGTCCAAAACCAGACCAACCGCCTGTGCCCGGCTGTGGCGCCGCTTCATTCGTTTGAGGATCAGATCGTGGCCATGCTGCAGCGACAAATGCAGGTGCGGCATCAGCCGCGTTTCGCTGGTGATCAGTTCGAACAGCAGCGGATCGATTTCCACGCCATCGACCGACGACAGCCGCAGTCGCATGAGTTCGGGAAAAGTGGTCAAGATCGCGTCGACCAGCGCGCCGAGTCCCGGTGCGCCGGGCAGGTCATGTCCCCAGCTGGTCAAGTCCACCCCGGTCAGCACCACTTCACGCGCGCCCAGCGTCAGGTGTCGCTCAACCTCTGCCAGAGCTTCATGCACTGCCAGTGATCGGCTGACCCCGCGGCCCTGCGGAATGACGCAGAATGTGCAGGCGTGGTCACAGCCGTTCTGCACGGCGATGAATGCGCGGGTGTGCTGGCGCAGATCGGCGCGAGCCGGGGCGACGTTCCAGGCGCGCGGATCGAGTTTGGCGACGTTGGCGATCAGGCCATCGACTTCGGGCATTGCGGCCAGTGCAGCGCGTTCCACCTCGGCGGCGCAACCGGTTACCAACAACCGCGCAGTGGGGCGTTCGCGCCGGGCGCGGCGGATCGCCTGACGGGTCTGGCGCACGGCTTCGGATGTGACTGCGCAGGAATTGATCACCACCAGATCGTCTTCGTGCGCCAGCAGACCGCGCAGTTCATCGCTTTCGGACAAGTTCAAGCGGCAGCCAAGCGTGATAACCTGCGCGCCCATCAGGCTGCTCCGAAATCGTCGGGATCAAAGCTACCGCGAAAGCTCTCGGTCGCCGGGCCAGTCATCAGGATGCGGCCAACCGCGCTCCATTCGATCCGAAGTTCGCCGCCCGGCAGGGCAACCGTGACGCTGCGGTCCACCAACCCGCGCCGCATCGCGCCGATGGCTGTGGCGCACGCACCGGTGCCGCAGGCGCGCGTTTCACCGACGCCGCGTTCCCAAACCCGCAGGCGGATGCGGCTGCGGCTTTCGACCGTGGCGACATTGACGTTGACCCGCTGCGGGAACAGCGGGTCGTGCTCAATCTCTGGCCCCAGCCGATCGAGTTCCACCGCGCCGCAATCTGGCACGAAAAAGATCACGTGCGGATTGCCGACGTTAACTGCAGTGGGGCTTTCCAACACATCCCAGCCGAGCGGCAGAGTGTGGGTATCGAGCGGGTAGGCCAGCGGGATCGCGTCCCATTCAAACCGGGGTTCGCCCATATCGACGCTGACCCCGGCGGCATCGGGCGCAACGCTGAGCAGCCCGCCCGAAGTCTCGATTGTCGCGGCCTGTCCCAGCAGCAAACCGATTGCGCGGCTGGCATTGCCGCAGCTCTGGGCTTCGCTGCCGTCCTGATTGAAGAACCGCGCTTTGAGCGTGGCGGTGGTCGATGGTTCGAGCACCACCAATTGGTCACAGCCGATCCCGGTGCGCCGGTCAGCCAGCGCGCGGGCGAACCCTTCGGTCAAGGCGGGCAGCGCGACCTCACGACCATCAAGGGCAACGAAATCGTTGCCGAGGCCATGCATCTTGATGAACCGAATGCGCATGGCTTGCGCCTTAAGCGCTGGGCTGTCTGTCGTCCAGCCTAGCCGCGGCGGACCATGGGTTCAGCTGCGGGATCGGCTTCGCTTGAAATGGGCTTGGGCGCTTCGAGCAACAAATCGAGCTGGGCCAATTCGGCTTCCGTTTCAGCCGCAGCTTCGGGTTGGCCGTAGAGGAAGCCCTGACCTTTGAAATTGCCTAGCTCGCGCAGGCGGTCGAGCACTTCCTGGCTCTCGATCCCTTCGGCCGTGATCGGCAAGCCCAAGCCTTCGCCCAGCGCAATAATCGACTGGATGATAGTCGCGCTTTCGGGGCTGTCGAGCACGGTCGCGACAAAACTGCGGTCGATCTTGATCCGGTCAAACGGTAACGACCGAAGCTGTGACAGCGAGCTGTAGCCCGTCCCGAAATCGTCAAGGCTGACCGTCACGCCCTGGTTCTGCAGGCTGGTAATCACCGAACGGACCAGCCCGAGATTTTCGTGCAGGCAGCTTTCGGTCACTTCGATATCGAGGCGGCTAGGGGCGAAATTTTCTTCGACCAGCAGCTTGAGCAGCTTTTGCGCGAACCACGGATCGCGCAGCTGCAACGGCGAGATATTGACGGACAGGGTCAGTCTCGGGTCCCAATTGCGCGCATCTCGCAAGGCTTGCCGGATCAAGCTTTCAGAGATTGGCGCGATCAGGCCGATGTCTTCGGCAACCGGAATGAAAATCTCCGGGCTGATCATGCCAAGCTTTTCTGAGCGCCATCGCGCCAGCATTTCAAAGCCGACCAACTCGCCCGTCTCCAGTTCGATCTGCTTTTGATAGAACGGTACGAATTCGCCCGCAGCAAGGCCCCGGCGGATGCCGGTTTCCAGTTCGCTGCGGAATTTGAGCTCGCTTTCCATCGCCGGATCGAACCAGCAATAGCGGTTCCGCCCGCGCTTCTTGGCCTGATACATGGCTATATCGGCCTGATGAAGTGCGGTCTGGGTGTCGTCCGCGCTGCCAGGTTCGCGGCAGAATACCCCGGCTGAAATCGTGGTTTCCAGCTCTCCGTCAACATAGCTGACTGGCTGCGCGATTGCGGCGATCAGGCCTTCGGTCAGCCGGTCGATCTGGCTTGGCCGGGCGGGATCGAATGGCACGACACAGGCGAATTCATCGCCGCCAATCCGGGCGATCAAAGCGTTGGAAGGAACATTGACGGCCAGCCGGCCGGCCGTTTCACACAGCATTCGGTCTCCGGCGGCATGGCCGTGGGCGTCGTTGATCTGTTTGAACTTGTCGAGATCGAGCATGATGAAGGCCACCGCCTCGCCGCGCTGCACGGCTTCGGCGATCAGCCGGTCGGCGGACTGACCGATCGAGCGGCGGTTCAGGCATCCCGTCAAAGGATCAACTTCGGACAGGATCCGGGCCTGCTCTTCGGCTTTGCGGCGCTCGGCCACTTCGCCAGTCAATTCGCGGTAGCGGCGCCAACCGAAGATGATCAGCGCGATGTTAAGCAAGAGCGCATTGGTCAGCAACTTGTCCGGCCCGACGCCGTGGCCGCTGAGTGACCTGGCAATGCTGACCAGCACCGAGCTGCCGGTGCCGACAAACATGATGATCGCGGCAAAGGCGATGCCCAGCGCGACGATATCTTTGCTGGCGGAATTAAGGTGTGGTTCTAGTCCGCGACTAGCGCGGTCGTGTGTCGCATCGGAATGCGACGTGCCTGTTGCCCCTACAGTCATCTCTTACGGATAGTCGCAGCAAGGACTGAAGTTTGCGTTAAGGGCGCCGAAACCAAACCACTGGCACAGCGGAGCTACTTTTTCAGGCCAATCTCGCGCAGCCGCTGTTGCAGGAATTCGTCAGCCGTGATCGGCATTGGATAGCGATCCGGGTTTTCTGGAGTGACGCACTGTTCCAGCGTTTTGATTTCAGCATCGCTGCGCAGGTGCAGAAAGAACGGCATCGAAAACCGGCTGAACGCCGCGCGTTCTGCGCTGGGGTTGCGGACCCGGTGAATCGTGGAGGGCAGATAGTGATTGGTCAGCCGTTCCAGCATATCGCCGCAATTGATCACCATCGCGCCTTCGGGCGGCGAGGCATTCATCCATTCCTTGCCCTGATACAGCAGTTCCAACCCGGCTTCTTCGGCACCGAGCAGCAGCGTGATCAAGTTGATATCGCCATGCGCGCCGGCGCGGATCGCTTCGCCTTCGACATCGGTCAGCGGCGGATAGTGCAGCAGCCGCATGACAGAATTGCCGTCCTCGATCCGGCTATCGAACCAATCCTCGTCAAGCCCCAGATAGATCGCGATGGCCGACAGGATCCGGGCGCCGGTGGCGTCGTATTGGCGGTAAAGTTCGGTGAACAGTTCCCGGAACCCTGCGGGGCGGGCGGGCCAGACGTTGGGCGGCATTGAGGCATCGGCGAGCGGGCTTCCTTCGGGCAGATCGCGGCCGACGTGCCAGAATTCTTTCAAGTCATGCGCCTTGGCATCTTTGGCGATTTCGACCCCGAACGGGGTATAGCCGCGCGCCCCGCCGATGTCGGGATCGTGATAGCTGCGCTTCTCCGCATCGGGCAGGGCAAAGAACGCTTTCGACAGTTCCTCGGCCCGGTCGATCAGCGCGCGGTCAATCGGGAAGTCTTTGACCATCGCAAAGCCAAAGGTCCGAAAACTCTCTCCGATCGCGGCAGCAAATTCGGCTTTCGACATGGTCAGGGAGAGGACGGGGATCGAAGTCAGGGACATAGGTGGACGCTTTCGGGATTCTAAGGCAATGGCGCTCCATAGCCCTTACAAAGAGTTCTGGCATGACCAAAATCAAATCCTGTTGGCTGATGAAATCAGAGCCCGATGTCTATAGCTGGGACGATCTGGTGGCAGAGGGTGAAGGGACCTGGGATGGGGTCCGCAACTACACCGCGCGGCTCAATCTGCGGGCGATGCAGCCGGGTGATCTGGTGTT
>JANMHL010000230.1:0-6502 GCA_031375125.1 Novosphingobium sp.
GGAATCATAAACGCGGTCCACGACTGTTCGGATGGCGGTATCGCCGTGGCTTTCGCGGAAATGGCTCTGGCCGGCAGTCTTGGTGGTTTCCTAACATCGCCAAAGGACGAACGGTTTTCCGGAGCCGAAGCCCTGTTTGGAGAAGACCAAGGCCGCTACCTGGTTTGTGTCCGACCTGACCGGCAAGACGAACTCTTGTATTCGAACCTGGGTCTGGGACTTTCGATCTTGCACATCGGCCAAGTACTAAACGCCGACGCTGGATTGCAGATTTGCCAAAATGTTGCACCGGGCATTCCTCTGGCCCAGTTCCGCGAAGCGAGCGACTCCTTCTTCCGCGACTGGATGGAAACCTGATGGCCGATCTTTACCTCAAGGCGCTCGAAAGCGAACGCAAGCGGCTGTGGGCGACTTGCCGGCTCAAGGGCCTCGCCAAGGGCACGGTCGAGCGGAACCGAATTGTCGAGCTGGACGGACTGATCAGCGATCACAAGGGGCGTCCGAAGGCCTAGCGGCGCTGACCCCAACCTCCCGCCGTGCCTACTTGATATGCAACGCCGGTTTGATTGAGGACGCCGCTGCCAACGGCCCATTTACAGGCGCTTGGTGGGCAACGATCATTGCCGCAAGTTCCGCGACCAGAACGTCTGCAACAGTCGGCTTGATATGAACGACCAGTTCGGGAAAGCGGACAGCGAGCGTTGCTGGGATGCCGATGCCGCTTTGCAGAACCAGTGGCACGCCGCGTTGCAGCAGTTTTTCCACAACCGGAGAGGCGACACCGTCGGTCAAGTTCACGTCCAAAATGGCGCCCGCAACGGACTGCGTTTCCAGCAGCAACAGCGCAGCTTTGACGCTGGCAGCAGGCCCGACGACTTCGCCATCGGCGGCCCTGATCGCAACGGCCAGCGCCAAGGCAATGATCGGTTCGTCCTCAACGACGAGAATGGCTGAACTATTTAGCAACACGCGGCCTAAAATGGATCTTTGAAAACTTGCTAAGCGCTAACCGGTGTCGGCACCAATCGTTCCCGTTTGACGGACAATTTGATGATTAACCCACCAGGTTGCCAGTCATAGTCGATCTCACCACCAAGTTGCCCCGTGATGCTGTTTTGCGCGAGCATACTGCCAAACCCTTCGAGTTTGCGCGTGCCGTCGATAAGCGGACCGCCGTGCTCGGCCCAGGTAAGTTCCAAGCGCTGCTTTTTGATCTGCCAAGTAACGTCAACGTGCCCGGTTGGTTCCGAGAGCGCGCCATATTTCATGGCGTTGGTCGCCAGTTCATGCAGCACCATCGACAGGCTGGTAACGGCATCGCCGCTGACAACGACATCGGGCCCATCAACGACGGCGCGGCTTGTCTGACCCGGTTCGACTGCCCCCGCAATCGGGCGCAAAATAATCTCGACGATTTCCGCCAAAGTGGTTTTGGCTGCTTCATCACCCGGAGCGAGCCGCCGTGGCCGAACCAGATTGTGCGCCTTGGCCATCGCACCCAACCGGCCTTGAATGGTCGCCGCCATATCTTTCGGGCTCGTCGCGGCTTTCACACTTAGCGATACGATGCCCCCGGTCACGGCAAACAGATTTTTGATCCGGTGATCCATCTCCTTGAGCAGCAGCTCTTGTTGATCATCGTGGCGATTGCGATCACTGACATCGAGGAAAATTACGCCGAGTTTTCGGCCCGAGCCATCATCGTACATAAACGCAAACAGTTGGAGCACCCGCTTTTGTTCGGCGAGTTCATGCTCAAAGCGGATCGGCTCTCCGGTTGCCCAAACCTTATCATAGATATCGATCCAGCCTTGCGCTTCGGCTATCACAATTTGGCGGAGCGTTTTGCCAACCGGATTGCTGATGCCGGATTGCCGTTCGAACGCGGGATTGGCGCTCAAATAGCGATAATCGCTTGGCTCGCCTTCACGGCTATCGAGCTTCTCCAGCGTGCAGAACCCTTCGTCGATGTAATCGAACAACATCTTGAACTTAGCCTCGCTGGCGCGAATGGCTACGTCGGCCGCTTGCCGATCGGTGATGTCGACAAAGGTCATCACGACCCCGTCGATGACGTTATCGACCGTGCGGTAAGGGCGGATCCGGAGAATGAAGGTGGTGTGAGTGCCTTCAAGCGTGACCTGGCGCTCGATCGAGGTCAATTTGCGCAGCACGGTTTTCACATCGCGCTGCAGATCGCGGTAATCAAGCAGGCTGACGATTTCTGTGATCGGCCGCCCGATATCGGCATCGCGCAGATGAAAAACCTCGTTCACGCCGCGCGTAAAGCGCCGAACACGCAGGTTTTCATCAAGAAACAGCGTCGCGATTTCCGTGCTTTCGAGCAGATTTAGCAAGTCGCTGTTAAGATGCGTCAATTGCTCATTCTTGTTCGCAATCTCGTTGTTGATCGTCTGCAATTCCTCGTTGACCGACTGCATCTCTTCCTTTGCGGTTTCGAGTTCCTCGTTCGACGATTGCAGCTCCTCGTTGACCGACTGATATTCTTCGTTCGAGGATTTCATTTCCTCGTTGGCTGTCTCTAATTCGTCAATTGTCGATTGCAGCTGGGTCCGCGTTGTTCGCAGTTCCTGCTCGAGCGAATTGAGTTCCTCGGCCGATTTTGCTTTGACGTCGCCGGCCTTGGCCCGCGCATGAGCTGGACCGGCATCGTGCATTGCCAGAACCACATAATCGGCATCCGATCCCCGCTCGGCCAGCCGCTCTGCGATCATGCAGACGAGCCGGGCCTTGCCATCAATCCGGATTGGCACATCGTCCCGCCTGACCGGTTCGTTTCCTGCCCGGACTTGCTGAAGCACGTCGCGCGCCGCCGGTCTGAGCGACTTGCGCAAAATATCGAACAGCGCAAAACTTGCCGGACCGGGCGAAGGTTCAAGGTACGGGCCGACAGCGCCGCCTGAAAACCGGACGATTTTATTGGCGCGATCCAACAGCAAATGCGGCGGGGAGTGCTTCTCCATGACGCGGCGGATGTTCTTGTCGATTTGGTCGTCAGATGGGGCCATCGGTATATCGGACGCAGCGCGCTGCATCATCCTGTTTGCTGCAGAGAAAGTTGGAATCGATGTGGTTGAGGTATTGCGGCGCTCAAATATCCGGTGCTTCTTGTCGCAAATGCTGAACAGTTTGGTCGAACGGGTCACCGATTCCGACGAGCCAAGGAACAGCTTGCCCCCCGGTTTGAGGGCATAGTGGAAGGTGTGCATCAACCGGTCCTGCATCGGCGCGTCAATATAGATCAGCAGGTTTCGGCAGGAAATCAGATCAAGTTTGGAAAAAGGTGGATGCTTAATGACGCTATGCGCCGAGAAGATACACATCTCGCGGATTTCAGGGGCGACACAATAATCATCGCCCTCAGCGGTGAACCAGCGCTCCAGACGTTCGGCCGATAGCCCGGCGATCGGCTTGCGATAGCGACCGATCCGGGCAATCGCGATCGCCCGCTCGTCAAGATCGGTGCCAAAGATTTGCAACTTTGGCCGGGGCCGCCGCTTATCCATCGCCTCGCGCAGCAGGATCGCGATAGTATAGGCTTCCTCGCCAGTTGCGCAGCCGGGCACCCAAATGCGGATCTCGTCGTTGGCGTTTTTGGATGCCATCAAGCCTTTGAGGACCAGTTCATTCAACGCATCAAACGCAGGGGGATCGCGGAAAAAATGCGTCACGCTGATCAGCAGCTCACGCAGCAGCAGGTCGAGCTCTTCGGGATTTTCTTTCAAGCGTTCGCGATAGGCTTGAGGCGTTTCGACCTGAAGCACCTGCATCCGGCGCTGAAGCCGGCGGATCAGCGTCTTCTCCTTGTATTCGCTAAAATCATGGCCGGTGCGGGCGTGCAGCGCGCGCAGAATTGAAGCCAGTTGAGACGCCGCGTCCTTATGAACGCCTTCCTCGTCTTTGCCATTGGCGACATTCACCAAATGGCGTTGATGCGAGATGATCCGCTCAGGCATCGCCTCAACTGCCAGCACGTCGTCGACAAGGCCTGTGTTGGCCGCGCTTTCAGGCATTCCGGCCATTGCGTGGCTGTCATATTCGGCCTGGGCAAGCGTGAGGCCGCCATGCTCCTTGATCGTCGTCAGTCCAATCGCGCCGTCACTGCCGGTGCCCGAAAGGATGATGCAGATTGCATTCTCACCCTGATCTTCGGCCAGTGACTGGAAGAAAGTATCAATCGGGCGCCGGCGATCACGCGGTGGGGCCGGACGGACGATTTTAAGGCAACCGCCGCTGATCGTCATGGTTGCGTCAGGCGGAATCACGAAAACGCAATTGGGTTTGACGGAAACACCGTCGGTCGCCTCGATCACATCCATCGTGGTCGATTTCCCAAGCAACTCTGCCAGCATACTTTTATGATCGGGCGAGAGGTGCTGGACCAGCACGAAGGCCATTCCTGTGTCCGTCGGCATGGCGGTGAAGAAACTTTTGAAAGCTTCAAGGCCGCCAGCAGAGGCACCGATGCCAACGGTCAGAAACACGCTTGTATCGTCGGTTTCGTCACGCCCTCCTCCTCCGAGGACTGGGGCCGCATTTCCGGTCTTTTTTGGTGCTACCCCCACAAGTTCCAAAACCTAAATCATCAGAGGACTTGATATCGCGGTTAGGCTTACGAGCAAATAGGAATGTAGCCAGTCAATTTATTGCGGAGCGGTTACTTCAAGCAGCCGATCCGCCGCCGGGTGAATCCCATCGTGGGTTGTCAGGTCTCGGACCGCGGTTTCCTCTGGCTAGGCGGCCTGCTGCACCGGGGCCATCAGGTCATAGGGATTGACCCCCTCGGCCCGCCACATCGCATGGGCCTTGGTGTAAAACTTTGGCGTTTCGATGTTCAGCTTTGCCCGCACGTCCGCAATCGGCATGGCGAGCAGCTCGGTGATCGACATTTCGACCAGCCGCGGGCAAGCCTTGCCCATCTTCTGCGCTTCACGAACCGACCGGAATACCGGCACCTTGACCGGATGCTTGCGGATTTCGAGGCCGCCAGCATAGCCGAGGAACAGATGCGCGGGGCTTGGCTGCTGGCTGTAGGTAAAGGCCAGCACGCATTGTTCGCCCAGCGCATCGCGGCCGAACCCGGTCACAATGTGGAGCAGATCGTGGGTGTCGCGCATCCGGTTAAAATACCAGCTGACCTGATCGTCCCAATACATATCGGCCGGGCGGTTCTTGTCGAGTTCATCGACCAGCCCCTGCGCCGATAGCCCTTCGCGTTCCATGAAATCGCAATAGACGTGGGCCAGACTGCCCGCTGGAAGTTTGCGAAGTTCTGCATGGTTATCGAGGATCGCAACCAGCGATGGCTCTTTGCGGCGGATTTCCTGCGCGCGGTCGGTGTTCAGAAAGCCCAGCGCCGCATCATAGATCCCGCGCCACGGCAGGGCCTGAAAAATCTCGGTCACCTGCGCGGTGTCTTCTTTGTCCTTTACCAGTTCCTTGAAGTGGCGCCAGGCCTTGGGCAGGTCATACTTCGCTTTGGGCCGACCCGGCAGCATCAGCGGCAGGTCAGCAGCGGCGAAATCGACATGGGCCTGCGGGTGGGCAGGCGCGTCAGCGGACATGGTGGAAATCATGTTCATAATGGCCGGATAATGCGAATTACTTACAGAAATGTCAATAGGGGGATTGGCCGCCTAGGCCCACTCCCCCTCGGCAATCCCGAGCAGCCGCAAAACGTCGGTCAAATCACCCCGATCAATCGAGCCGTTGCCGGCCGCGCGCGCCTTTGGCTTGGCATGATAGGCTACGCCGTAACTGGCCGCGACCAGCATCGGGATATCGTTGGCACCGTCGCCGGTGGCCAGGCTGGCCGCGCCATCGCGCATTTCAACCGCAGCACGAAGCACGGCCTCCTTGACAGCGCTGTCAACGATATCGCCGACGAGGCCGCCGGTCAGTTTGCCGTGGCTGACCGCAAGGCGGTTGCCGACTACCCGTTCAAACCCGAGCCGCTCGCCCACCGGATCGGCGAACTGGTGGAACCCGCCAGTGACCAGCACCGTGCTGCAACCTTGCGCTTTCAAGGTCGCCACCAAAGTCCATGCACCGGGCATATCGCGAATCCGCTGATCGAGGCACTGCTGGATCGCGTCCTCACCCAATCCGCCGAGCAAGCGCACCCGCTCGGTCAACGCCTCGGCAAAATCGAGCTCGCCCTGCATCGCCCGTTCGGTGATCGCGGCGATCTGGTCCTTGATCCCGGCAAAGTCGGCCAATTCATCGATGCATTCCTGCCCGATCATGGTCGAATCCATGTCGGATACAAGCACCTGCGGCACTTGCGGCACCGTTGGCAGATGATTGGTGATCAACATATCGGTCGCGCCGAAATGCCGGTCGAGAACGCCCCGGAACGCCGCCGGTTCGCCATCGTCGGCCATGATCTGCAACACGCCATCGAGCCCCGGCAAGGGATCGGCACCATGGACCTTGGCCCCCTGCGATTCCAGCGCGTGGACCACTGCGTCACAATGGGCGG
>JANMHL010000259.1:0-1613 GCA_031375125.1 Novosphingobium sp.
GTTGGTGATCAGTGGTGTTGTGGTGGCGGGAACGGCACTGGCGCAGACCCCGCCCGTTCCGGCTCCGCCAGCCGAACCCTATCGCGCGATTATCGTTCAGGCCTTTGCCGGTGAAGCGACCCAGTGGCAGGCGCCCCCGCCAGATCTGATCCGCCGGACCAAAGCCGATGGCGACCCCGCCACGTGGCTGCGCGAAACGGACGCTCCGATCGCCAGCTGGCGCAAGGGCACGGAGACCGCCAGTCTCACGCTGGTGCTGGATATCAGCGCCGAAGGCCGGGTCAGCGTCTGCGCGCTCGAACCGCGGCAGGCGGCGCAGGCCGCGGCTTGGGCGCTTCAACTGTGCCCGATGCTGGCCCAGCGCGCGCGGTTGGTGCCGGCACTGCGGGCCGATGGCACGCGGATGCCGGACCAGTTCATCTACAGCATCGGTTTCCAGTTCAGCACCCGCTATCCGGCTCGTTCTGGCCAACTGATCAGTAGCTTCGGCCTTGCCCCCGCCCCGCCGCCGCCCAGCGACTTCGAGCCGCAACTTAAGAGCTGGCCGCCGTCCGGTGGCTGGCTCAACTATGCCGCCAAGCAGCCCGCATACAAGCTGCCCGTCGAACAGCCCGGTGGCCCGCCGCTGACGGGACCGGCAATCGGGCTGGTGGTGGCCGATCCCAGAAGCGGCGATCCTGAATGCCGGGTGGTGCTATCGTCAGGCGATGCCAAACTGGACGACAAGGCCTGCACCCACGCCCACAAAAAGCTGAAGCCGCAGTGGGCCGATACAGTGCGTTTCCCGATGCGGCGCTGGGCGCTGTTGCTCAGCCCGGATGGCAAAGGCTTCAGAGTGATCACGCCCAACCGAGACACCGTTAAACGCGCCCAGATTGATCCCGCCGAAGTGGCGCGGCTCGCCAAATTGTGGCGGCCAGTGGCGGGCGGAACCGCCCGGGTTGGGCTCGGCGGAAAGCTGGGCGCCGATGGCAAACCGGTCAATTGCCGGATCTACGAAAGCGCGGGCGATGACGCCGCCGATACTGCCGCCTGCCGGTTGTTCATGACCGAGGCCAAAGTCTCGCCAGCCAGCGATGCCTTTGGCCAGTCGGATACCCTGACCGGCTGGGTCAGCCTGCAAATGTGAACCGAAGTGTACCGCCGTAGCCCGGGCTCTCGCCAAACCGGCGCGGCGATCCTATAAAGGTGCCATGACCGAAACCCTCGCGCCCACTCGCCCCGCCGCCACCAGCCACGAACTGCGCCTGACCGCGCTGCGCACCGAACTGGCGGCGCGCGGCCTTGATGGCTTTGTCGTGCCAATCTCTGACGAGCATATGAGCGAATATGTCGGCAGCTATGCCCAGCGGCTGGCCTGGCTGACCGGATTCGGCGGTTCGGCTGGGACCGCGGTAGTGCTGGCGGATAAGGCCGCGATGTTTGTTGACGGGCGCTATACCTTGCAGGTCCGCGAACAGGTTGATGGTCAGCATTACGAATACCAATCGGTCCTGACGACTTCGATTGCGGCCTGGCTGGCGGACAATGTCGCGGCGGGCGCCAAGATCGGTTTTGATCCCTGGCTGCACGGCAAGCCGTGGGTCGATGCCACGAACCGCGCGCTGACGGCT
>JANMHL010000272.1:0-13547 GCA_031375125.1 Novosphingobium sp.
GCGCCCATCAGATCGGCATATTTGTGATAGGCCCGCTTCCACAGCGCCCGAAAGGCTCGGGCCGAGCTGATGATCGGCAGGTAATTGACGTTGTACCGCGCCGCGATTTCCGAGAGCTTGTAGGGCATTCCTGCCCCGCAAGTGACCCCGGTGACCAGCCCCTGGGTGCGTTCCAGCACGCCTTCGAGCACTTCCTGCGCGCCGCCCATTTCCCACAGCAGGTTGATATTGATCGCGCCCTTGCCGCCGGAAATGTCATGCGCCCGGCGGACCTGTTCGACCGCGCCGGTAATGCCGTACTGGATCAGCTCGTTATGCCGCTCCAGCCGGGTCGCGCCGTTGTAAACCTGCACAACCCGTTCACCGTTGCCATCATAGAAATCGGCGTTGACCGCGCTGACCGTGCCGATGCCGCCAGCAGCGGCCCAGGCGCCGGAACTGGCGTGGTTGGAAACGGCGACCCCTTTGCCACCCTCAACCAGCGGCCAAACCTCGCGGCCGCCGTACATGATCGGCGTGAGCCCTTTGAAACCCATTACGTCCCCGTCTTTCCATTGGCCGTGTTGCACGGCTTGATGTCTTTAGCTTCCGGGCGCGGCCCCTGCGCTTCGAACGAAGCATAATATCCGTTCAGTTCTGGCTTACGGACAAATTCGACCAGACGAAAGCCCAGAGCACTAAACTCGCAGAAAAGCAGGTCTGGGGGAATGCCGTGCTGGTCAGTCGCCCGGTCAATATCGACCACCACCACCTGCGCGCCGGGCTTTAGCGCCGGGCGCAGATGCCACAGAAAGGCATAAGGTTCGGTCACTTCGTGGTACATATGGACCATGAAAATGCGGTCAAAGCTGCCAGCTGGCAGCCGCGGATCAGCCTCTGCACCCAATTTGATCGATACATTGTCGAGCCGCTCACGCTCAACTCGCTGGCCCAGCCGTTGCACCGCCTTGGCGTCGATATCCTGCGCCAGCACCCGGCCCTTGGCCCCGACCCGTTCGGCCAGCCGGATGGTGTAATAGCCCTCACCCGCCCCGATATCCGCGACTGTAGTACCCGCGCCGATCTGGGCCAGGTCCATCACAACCCGCGCTTCGCCCAGATTGTCGCGCTGGTCCTCGTCGGAAAACTCGTTGCTCATCACAGTGGAGACTGGCCGGTAAGGCTTGGGGAAATTCTCGGCGCCTTCGGCCCGGCCACTATCGCGGGCCGGGGCCTGGCAGCCAATCAAGGTCCCGATCAAGACCACCAAGGCGAACCCCCGCAGCGTCAATCGACGTCTTCCACTTCAACTTTCTCACCGGTCACCTGCTGCGCCAGCGCAGCCGCCATAAACGGATCGAGCGCGCCATCGAGCACGTCTGCCGGGGTCGGGCTGGTCACCCCGGTGCGCAGGTCTTTGACCATCTGATAGGGTTGCAGCACATAGGAACGGATCTGATGGCCCCAGCCGATCTCGGTCTTGGCCTGATATTCGCCCGAAGCGGCTTCTTCGCGCTTGCGCATTTCGGCTTCATAAAGTCGCGCCTTCAGCATTCCCATGGCGGTGGCGCGGTTCTTGTGCTGGCTGCGATCGTTCTGGCTGGCAACGACGATACCCGAAGGCAAGTGGGTGATCCGCACCGCCGAATCAGTGGTGTTGACGTGCTGTCCGCCCGCCCCCGACGCCCGATAGGTGTCGATCTTCAGATCGCCTTCGTTGATGTCGACCTCGAAACTGTCATCGATCACCGGATAGACCCAGACCGAGCTGAAACTGGTGTGGCGCCGGGCCGAACTGTCATAGGGCGAAATCCGGACGAGCCGGTGAACGCCGCTTTCGGTCCGGGCATAGCCATAGGCATTTTCGCCTTTGCACATGATCGTCGCCGATTTAATCCCGGCTTGTTCACCGGCCTGGTACTCGATTGTCTCGACCTTGAAGCCGCGCTTCTCAGCCCAGCGGGTATACATCCGAAACAGCATTTCAGCCCAGTCCTGGCTTTCGGTGCCGCCAGCGCCAGCGTGAATTTCGATATAGGTATCGTTGCTATCGGCCTCGCCGCTCAGCAAGGCCTGGACCTTGTCGGCATCGGCCCGATCGGCCAGCGCAGCCAGTGCGGTCAGACCTTCAGTGATGGTCGCATCGTCGTCTTCCATTTCGCCCAATTCGACGAACTCGATCGCATCGGCCTTTTGCGCGGTGATGTCTTTCACCGTGCCCACGGCGGCCTCAAGCCGACCGCGTTCTTTCATCACGGCTTCGGCGTCTTTGGGATTGTCCCACAGCTTCGGGTCCTCGACCCGCGCGTTCAGCTCGTCGAGACGCCTGAGCGCACGGTCCCAGTCAAGGGACCGGCGAACCAGTGCCAAAGCGGCATCGATCCGGTCGATATGAGCCTGCCCTTCGGCACGCATAGCTGGTAACTCCGGCAACGTTGAACAGTGCGCACGGGCGCTCCGGCCCGCTTAGCGAAAGGCCCCCGTTTGTAAAGCGCAAGCCGTCAGCGGCGCAGGGCTTTCACGGCCTGCAGCGTCAGCCGCACATGATCGCGATAATCGCTGTTGGAGTGGACAAATTTGACCCGGCGATCCTTGCCAATCACATAGGAGGTCCGGCTGGTCAGGCCGGTGTTGCTGCCATCGGGCTTTTTCAAATTAACGTCATAGGCCGCAATGGTCTGCGGGCTGGCGATCGCTACGGCGAACTTGTCGCGGCAGGCCTCGGTCGAAAAGCGTTTGAGCGAGGCGAGGTCATCCGCCGACATTCCGATGACGGTTGCACCCGCCGCCTTGAACGCGTCGCTGGCCTCGGCAAAGGCGTGAGCCTCGAGCGTGCAGCCCTGCGTAAAGGCCTTGGGATAGAAATAGAGTACCACCGGCCCTTTTTTCAGGGCCTGTTCCAGATTGAAGGAAAACGGCTTTCCGGCGAGCGCGCCCTCAGCCACGATCTGCGGCGCGCGCACCCCCTGCGGCAGGTTGGCCGGAGCGGCGGCGGGGATCAGCAGGGTCGATAGCGCGGCAATCGCGGCGGTGATGGTTTTGTTCATACCGCCATGATGGCGCGCCGATGTAGCGCTGTCCACCCTGCCCTATTGGGCACCAATCCCGACGTCGGCTGCGATGGTTGGTGCAGGCTTAGGCTCGGTCGCCGCACCGGGCACCGTATCCTGCGCCGCCGGGGCATTCTTACGCGAAGCTCCGCGGCGGATCGAGTTGATCAGAGCATCGCGCTGGGCCGATAGTTCAGCGCTGCTGGGCCCAGTTCTCGCTTCGGTTTCAGCCTTGAAAGCCTCCCAGATGATCGAACTTTTCGGATCGCTGCCGGGCATACCATCGAGCACCCGTTTGCCGCTGATCCGGTCAACTCGAACCCAATGCACCCCCTTGGGCGCGATAAATGGCCGGGTGCTCCAGCGTGCTTTGGTCGACTGGACCATCTGTTTGAAGATTGGCGCGGCAATTGTCCCGCCCTGGGCATAGCCGCCCAGCGAGCTTGGCTGGTCATAGCCGAGATAGACCCCGCCGACGACGTCCTGATTGCCGCCAACGAACCAGACATTGGTCGGTCCGGTCGTGGTCCCGGTTTTGCCGAACAGCGGCAGGCCCAAGTCGCTCAGCGTGATTGCGGTGCCGCGGGTCACCACGCCTTCGAGCATATGGACAACCTGAAACGCGGTGCGCGGGTCCATCACTTCCTTGCCGCGCAGGGCCAGCCGCGGCATCGGCTTGCCGTCCCACTCGGCCATGTTGCACCTGTCACAGCGGCGCGCGTCGGCCCGCCAGATCACTTTACCGCTGCGGTCCTGAACATAGTCAATCAGCGTCGGCTCATACTGAACCCCGTTGTGGGCCAGCGCTGAATAGGCGTTGACCATCTTGAGCACGGTTGTGTCCCCGGCCCCCAATGCAAAGGCCAGATAGGGCGGGTATTTGCCGATCCCGACCCGTTCGATGGTCTTAGCGACATTGTCCATCCCGGCATCGTTAGCGATCCGCACCGTCATCAGGTTGCGCGACTGTTCAAGCCCCCAGCGCATGGTGTGGGTCCCGCCTCCGCCACCACCACCAAAGTTCTGGAAGCATTTCTGCCCGAAACGCGAGCCTTGATAGACGCAGAATTTGCCATCGACCACTTCGCTAGACGGACTCATCCCGAAATCGAGGCCAGTGCCATAGACGAACGGCTTGATCGTCGATCCCGGCTGACGCTGGGCTTGGGTCGCTCGGTTGAAGCTGCCAAGTCCTGGATCAAACCCGCCCTGCATGGCCAGCACCCGGCCCGAAGTGGGCTGCTGCAACAGCATCCCGCCTGAAATCACCGGCACCACGCGCAGCGCCCAGGCATTGCCCGCGGGCGCTACCGCAATCACGTCACCTTTGCGCAACGCATCGGGCGCGCCGATCAGCGGACCCGACTTGCCGTCAGCAAAACCAACCACCGCTCGCGGACCACTGCGTTCGATTACCAATGCAATCCGCCAATCCTGATAGTTCACCGATTTGCCCAAGGTCAGCAGCTGCGTCTGCCACTTGTCATCATCGACATCGATATGTTCGAGCGGCTTTTTGAAAGCATTGCCGCCTGCATAGCGCATCAACCCGGCCCGCAGCGCATCCTGCGTGGCTTTCTGAAACTGCGGATCGAGCGAGGTTCGCACCCACAAGCCGCCATCATAGACGCTGTTCGGCCCAGCCTCGGCATTTTCACCGTATTTTTCGATCAGTTGGCGGCGCACTTCTTCAACGAAATAGCCTGACGACGGATCATAACCCGCCGCCCGGCGCGGAATGATCCCCAGCGGCTGGGCTTTAGCCGCAGCCGCTTCGGCAGCGGTGATCGTCTGGTTCTCAAGCATTTTGCCGATCACCCAGTTGCGCCGCTCAAGCGCACGATCAGCGTTCTTTTCCCGTCCATAGATTTCGGGGCCCTGCACCAGCCCAGCCAGAAACGCGCATTCGGCAATCCCCAGTTCGCCCACGCTCTTGCCGAAATAGGCCTGCGCCGCTGCCTCAACCCCAAAGCTCTGTCGGCCAAGCGGGATTTCGTTGAGGTACAGCTCAAGGATCTGCTCTTTTTCGAGCACGCCTTCGATCCGCCGAGCGAGTACCATTTCCTTGAGTTTGCGGGTGACCGAATATTCATTCCCGATCAGGATGTTCTTGGCGACCTGCTGGGTAATGGTCGAACCGCCGCGGGCGCGCTCGCCCGAACCGATCTTGGACGCATAGTCGACCACAGCCCCGGCCAGACCGCCGAAATCGATCCCGCCATGCGACCAGAAGGTCTTGTCCTCAGCGGAGAGGTAGGCGTTGATCAGCGGCTTGGGGAAATCGACAAACCGCAGCTGAACGCGCCGTTCGCGGGCATAGGAATAGACGATATCGCCGTTCACTCCGCGCACCATGCTGGGCAGGCGCGGTTGATAGGTCAGTAGCCGGTCAGCCGAAGGCAGGTTCCAGGTGACCGCCAGATAAAGGATCGCCAGCGCCAGAAACCCAGCTCCGCCAACATAATTGACGACCCGGAACCGCTTGCTCGCCTCCCAATGGAGCTGATGCCATTGGCCAAACCGGCTGTCCGCCAAGCGCCCGCGCAGCCCGGTGGTCCAGCCCCAGGCAGAAGAGAGCCCGCTCCGCGCGTCGGAAAACAGCCCGCGCGCCTCGCGGCGGATGCGCAGATGGACGGATTCGGGAGCGTCGTTGTCAGCCATGGCTGCAGCGCTCTAGCATGGAGAAAGGCCGCATTGCCAGACGGTTCCTATGCCCCACTGGCAGAACCGTTGTTGCGCGCAAAAAACACCCGGATTGCCTGATCAAGCACTTGCGCAAAAGCCAGCCGTCCGGTCGGCGAGGTCAGCCGCGCAACATCATCGGGATTGTTGATATAACCACTTTCAAACAACACCGAAGGCACTTCTGGCGCCTTCAGTACGGCAAACGCGGCAGACTGCGGCGCCGCTTCCTTGAACGGCATCCGCCCGCGCCCTTCGCGCAGAATCAGACCAGCAAATGTCTCTGACCCGGCTTGCGCGCGGCGCTGAGACAAATCGACCAGAACCGAACTGACATCCTCGCCATAGTCCTTGATTGCCACGCCGTTGATCGAATCCGCCGCATTCTCGCGCGCGGCCATCCGCTCGGCAACCTGGTTGCTGCCCTTGGCCGACAGGGTATAGACCGTCGCACCAATCGCGCCGGTGCTGACCTCGGTACTGTCGGCATGAATTGAAATGAACAGATCGGCCCCAAGGCGCCGCGCGATCACTGACCGTTCGCCCAGAAAAATATAGCTATCGTCGCTGCGGGTCAAAGCCACCCGAACCCCGCCTCCGCGAAGCAGTTCATCCTTCAGCGCCAGTGCAAGCGCCAGTGTCAGGTCCTTTTCCAGCGTTCCCGCAGTCCCGGCGCCGGGATCCTTGCCGCCATGCCCGGGATCAATCACCACGAGCGGACGGGTTGCGTCGGCCGGGCCTTCCACTCTGGGCAGTTGGGCCCCGACCTCCGGATCAGGCAAATCGACGCTGACCACATAGTCATAACCCCGGCCGACCAATCCGAACGAACGATCCGCCAGCACCAACGCGCCGAAAACGGCCACCGGAACGGCAAAAACTCCGAGTAAGATCATGATGCGACGCATTGTGCAGCCACCCTTAGTCAGGCCAGCGCAGCCGCGCAATCGCCTTGCCGCCTGCCCCAAGCGGTGCTAATCACGCCCGATCTGGATGCCTTGGCCGCTTTGGCTGATTGCCATCCGGGGGGAGAATCCGGGGGAAATGCCCCGGATCAATCAGGTTGATGCCGTAATGAGTAGCCTTTCACCGTCCTGCCTGCCGCACGCCACTGGCGCAGCGGTGGTGTTGGCGGAAGGCCGTGTGCGCACCACTTTGACGCACCATCTTGTTGCAGCAGACACGCTCGTCGCCGCCGGAACCAATTTCGGTCCCGGCCTATCCGTCACATCCGCGCGAAGGACCCGGCCTGGCCCGGATGCGCGCGGACGTTCCGCACACAGCCGCGCCAATCCACGGATCGCCCCATTGGGGCCGGACCCGCTTTGGCGCGCACGGAGAATTTATAATGACTACGCGCATGCTAATCGATGCGCGCCACCCGGAAGAAACCCGGGTGGCGGTGCTCAAGGGCAATCGAATTGAAGAGTTCGATTTTGAATCTGCCGATCACAAGCAAATCAAAGGCAACATCTACCTCGCCAAGGTAACCCGGGTTGAACCATCGCTGCAGGCGGCTTTCGTCGATTTCGGCGGCAACCGGCACGGGTTCCTGGCGTTCAGCGAAATCCATCCAGACTATTATCAGATTCCGAAGGAAGACCGCGAAGCGCTGCTGGCTGAAGAAGCCGCTCATGCCGAGGAAGAGGCCGCTCTGCGTGCCATTGCCGAGGGTGAGGAAGATTTCGTCGGCGACGATGAACTGGGCGAAAGCCTGGCCGATGACCTGGCCGGAACCAGCCACGACCATCACGACGATGATGACCATCATCACGACGACGACGATTTCGGCGGTCTCACCGAAGTCGACACCGACGAAAAGGATGAAGTCGCCACCATCGAAGACGGCCACGTCGAAGGTGCCTTTGACCATGATGCCGACGAACAGGCTGATGGCGAAGGCGATGACAACGGCCGCCGTGGTGGACGCGGCCGGGGCCGCCGCCGTCAAGGGAGCAGTGGCAGCAATCGCGGCCATGCCAAGGAAGCCGATGAGCTGCGCGCCAAGCGGATGGCACTGCGCCGCCGCTACAAAATTCAGGACGTGATTCAGCGCCGTCAGGTACTGCTGGTTCAGGTCGTCAAGGAAGAACGCGGCAACAAGGGTGCGGCGCTCACCACATACCTCAGCCTGGCCGGCCGCTATTGCGTCTTGATGCCCAATTCCAGCCATGGTGGCGGGATCAGCCGCAAGATCAACTCGACCTCTGACCGCAAGCGTCTGAAGACGATTATCGCCGAGATGGACCTGCCCAAATCGATGGGCTGCATCGTCCGGACCGCCGGGCTCAGCCGCACCAAGGTCGAAATCAAGCGCGATTTCGATTACCTCGCCCGGCTGTGGGACGAGATCCGCGAAACGACGCTGGGCAGCACGGCCCCGGCGCTGATCCATTCGGACAGCGACCTGATCAAGCGCGCGATCCGCGATATCTACAACAAGGAAATCGAGGACGTCGTGGTCGAAGGCGAAGGCGGCTATCGCGCCGCCCGCGACTTCATGAAGCTGTTGATGCCCAGCCACGCCAAGCGGGTGAAGCATTATGCCGACCCGGTCCCGCTGTTCCAGCGTTACGGCGCCGAAGATCAGCTGACCGCGATGTACGATCCCGAAGTCCAACTGAAATCGGGCGGTTACATTGTAATCAACCCGACCGAAGCACTGGTCTCGATCGACATTAACTCGGGCCGCTCGACCAAAGAACATGGAATTGAGGCGACTGCACTCAATACCAACCTCGAAGCCGCCCGCGAAATTGCCCGCCAGCTGCGCCTGCGCGATATGGCCGGGCTGGTGGTGATCGACTTTATCGACATGGAGTATGGCTCCAACGTCCGCAAAGTCGAAAAGGCGATGAAGGACGCGCTCAAGAACGATCGCGCCCGCATTCAGGTCGGCCGGATCTCCAGCTTTGGCCTGATGGAGATGAGCCGCCAGCGTTTGCGCACCGGCGTGCTTGAAGCCACCACCCGCGGCTGCCCGCACTGCGATGGCACCGGCCTGGTCCGCACCGCCTCCAGCGCCGGGCTCTCCGCCCTGCGCCAGATCGAAGACGAAGCGGCCAAGGGCAAGGGATCGATCATTTCGCTCTACGCCAGCACTGAAGCGGCGGTTTACCTGCTCAATGCCAAGCGCAGTGATCTAGGCGAAATCGAACATCGCTATGGCGTTCGCGTCGAAGTGCTGCCCGAAGGAGAGAATGAAGGCGCCAAGATGCGCGTCGGCTCGTCCGGCCCGCGGCCTGAATTCACGCCGGTATTTGAACCGATCGTAATCGAAGACGATGACGACGATCTGATCGAAGAGGAAGACGATACCGAAGGCGAAGATCGCGCGGATGATCGCGGCGATGACAGTGAAGATCGCGGCAAACGCCGCCGCAGCCGCCGCCGCCGTGGTGGCCGTGGCCGCGACGACGAACGCGGCCCGCGCGCTGAAGGCGATGTGGCTGGCGATGCCGACGAAGGCGAAGCCGAAGCAGGCGACGATGCCGGAGCTGATAGCGGCGAAAGTAGCGAAGCCGGCGAAGATGGCGATGCTCCGCGCAAAAAGCGTCGGCGCGGCCGGCGTCGGCGCGGTGGTCGTGGCCGCGGTGAAGGCGGCGAAGGCACTGGCGAAGCGGGCGATGAGGCAGGCGAAGAATCGGATGGAGCATCGGACGAAGCCGATGACGCAGCCGTTGAAATGCCCGTAGCCGATGAAGCCCCGGCCAAGCCTAAGCGCGTTCGCCGCAAGAAAGCTGAGGCTGATGAAGCCCCGGCCGCAGAAACGGCTGAAGCCGAAGTTGCGGCTGAGCCGGTAACGGACGAAGCTCCGGCCAAGCCCAAGCGGACCCGCAAGAAAAAGGTTGAGGCTGATGAAGCCCCAGCTGCAGAAGTTGCCGCTGAAGCGCCGGCTGAACCCGCCGCCGAAGAAGCCCCAGCCAAGCCCAAGCGGACTCGCAAAAAAGCCGCTGAACCTGCCGCCGAAGCAGTCACTGCTGAAGCTGCCGACGCAGACGAAGCTGGCGATGATGCAGGCGGATCACCGCGCCGTGGTTGGTGGCAGCGAACCTTTGGCGAATAGGCCGCTGGTTAACCCCTAACGCCAACAAAAACCCCGCCGCGTCAGCTAGACGAGGCGGGGTTTTTCGTTGGGGTGGCTATAGCGTCGCGATCAGTCGAGCCTTACCGCCTTGCCCCATTCCATCCATCCGGCGAACTTCGGTGTTTTGGGCGCATAGCGCTCCCCGCCATCGACACGTTCGAAACCCCCAGAGGTAATCGCTGTGGTCACCGGACGAGTCAGGTGACAGCCGCCCGCCAGCTTTTTCCAAACCGGCTCGATCCGGTCTTGCCAGCGCTGCACAACCGGGTCAGGCGCCCGGCCGTGTTCGGCATAGAGCAGGTGCCCACCCGGTTTCAGAATCCGCCGCAACTCGCGCAGGGTTTCAGCCTGACTGCCAACCGAACACAGGGTGAAAGTGCAGACCACTGAGTCAAAGCTGGCATCCTCAAACGGAATACGCTCGCCAAACCCTTGCCGAATATCGGCCTGCCAGCCCTTCATGGCAGCTTCTGCGCGGGCGAAATCCAATCCCTTGCCCGATGGGTCGAGCCCGGCATAACTGGTGATCCGGGCCGGATCGTAGAGTTGCTGGTTGATCCCTCCACCACAGCCGATTTCGAACACCGCGCCGCTGGCCTGCGGGACGACCTTTTGCCGCAACTGCATGATCGCAGGGCTGGAACAGGCGCACTTGATGAAGCGCGGCACCACGTGCTCGTCATACCAGGCACCGAAACCCATCACAGCCGCTCCATTCCAAATCGCGCAGATGACGTGATGCCACAAACAGACAACAAGCGATAATATATTTGGTGCCAGTCTGGTGGGCGGTTAGACAGTGCCGATTATGGCCGATATTCTTGAACAGACCGCACTGCTCGATGCTCTGACCGACAAGCAACGCGAGGTGATTGCGCTGGTTTCAGAGGGCCTGACAAGCAAGGAAATCGCCCGAAAACTGGGCGTTTCGGAAAGCGCGGTCAATCAACGGATAGAAGTCACGCGCCAGCGCTTGGGAGGCATGTCGCGGGCCCAGATCGCGCGAATCTATCGTCAGACCAGCACTCTGGTGATCACCATCCCGACCAGTAATTCGCTTACAGGTAAGTCAATCCAGCTTCAGCGCGAAGCCGAGGCGGGGCAGCAGTCGTCCCCGGAGGGTGCCGAGGCCTTATTGGCATTTGCCCATAATGGAACCGGCGTGTTGCAACCCTCCACCTTTTCCCCCCCGCCACTGGCACCGGACAGCACGGCAAAGCGCTTGGCAGTCATTGTTGCCACAGCCTGCGGTCTGCTCGCCAGCGCCGTACTCGTGCTGGCAGTAGCGCAAGCGCTCAATGCCATCTCGCCGCAATGACCTTGCTCATGGACACATTTCAGGGCTGGGCGGCCATGATGCTGGGCGCGGCTGCCCTGATGGCTTTACTACTGGCCTGGCGTCTGGGCCGTGCTCCAGAACGAGTTCTGGCCAGCATACTGTGTGCCGCCTTTGCGCTGGAATGGCTTTGGCCGGGTTTTGTACCCAGCCAAAGCGGACCCTCCACGTTCTGCCCCGATCAGGCGGCGCGCGACGCCATGCTTTTGGTCAGTGTCGGCATAGTCGCACTGCGCGCCAACCGGCTCTATCCATTGATCATGGCCGGTGCAGCATTGATAGCAGTCCTCGCTCACTTATTGCGCGGGTTAGACCTGTTTCAGGGGTCTTACAGTTACCGGATGCTGATCACCGCTCCGACCTATGGAATGGTCGCGACACTCTGGGTTGGGCTGGCCCTTCATATCCGGCGTGAAAAGCTGCTTGGACCCTATCCCGCCTGATGCGACAATACCTCTCCTCAAACGATTGCAGCCACTGCCAAGATAGGTTAGCCAAATGCTGGAAGTGCGAGGTTCGATGCTCGGCAACGATGCAACTACCAGAAACCTGCCGAAGCTGACCTTGAAGCAGCGCGATGTGCTGGCCCTTGTCGCCGACAATCGCACCAGCAAGGAAATTGCTGCCCGGCTCAACATCTCGGAAAGCGCGGTCAATCAGCGGATCGAAATGATCCGGCAACGGCTGGGTGGTCTGCCACGTGGCGAACTGGCGCGCCTTTATCGCCAGGAATACGCCCCTAAAGATGATGAAATTGAAGGTGTTACGCAAACATGGCAGAAAATACACCTTCCCCATGATCGGTCAAACGGCAAGGGGGGCGGTGCGGAGAGTATTTCCTTGCAGCAGCCTTTCGGGTCGCATCCGAAAGATCAGCAGCCGGGCAATGGGTCGCAACTTTCCGCACTTTTTTTCGAATCCGATGATTCTTGGTTCGGCCACGAAGGCCGTGCCACAGGCCTGATCCGCCATGGAGCGATTATCGCAATTGTGACGCTGGCCTTGGCGTTTGCGGCGGGGATCACGCATTTGCTCAGCCCGATCGGCTAACGCCAAAATTTCCCCAACGGACGCTTGCTCCTGCCGCCTGAATCGCTAGAGAAGTGCGCAAGTCTGGCCGCTTCGGCCAATAGCGAACAGGGACTGTCATGGCGAGTTTCACTCTTCCGGCCAACAGCAAGATTAGCGGCGAAGGCACCCACCACAAGGCGGTGGGAGCAAGCCGGGTCAAGAAGTTCACGGTTTATCGCTATGACCCTGACAGCGGCCAGAACCCGCATTATGATGTATTTGAACTTGATCTCGACGCCTGCGGCCCAATGGTGCTGGATGCGCTGATCAAGGTGAAATCGGAAATGGACCCGACGCTCACCTTTCGCCGGTCCTGCCGCGAAGGGATCTGCGGTTCTTGCGCGATGAACATCAACGGCCGAAATGGCCTTGCCTGCACCACCGCGATTGAAGATCTGGACGGCGATATCCGGATCACCCCCCTGCCGGCGATGGAAGTGATCAAGGATCTGGTCCCTGACTTCACCCATTTCTATGCGCAGTATTCATCGATCCGGCCGTGGTTGCAAACCGTGTCGACCACCCCATCAGGCAAGGAACGGCTACAGAGTCCCGAACAGCGCGAAAAGCTCGATGGCCTGTACGAATGTATCCTGTGCGCCTGCTGCTCAACCTCGTGCCCCAGCTATTGGTGGAACAGCGACAAGTTCCTCGGCCCGGCGATCTTGCTGCAGGCCTATCGCTGGCTGGCTGACAGCCGCGACGAAATGACTGGTGAGCGGCTCGACGAACTGGAAGATCCGTTCCGGCTTTATCGCTGCCACACCATTATGAACTGCGCCAACGTCTGTCCTAAGGGCCTCAGCCCGGCCCGCGCGATTGCCGAAATCAAAAAGCTACAGGCGGAGCGTCACGTTTGAACGATGCGGCGAACGGCGACGATCGGGGATTTCGCAGCGAGCCCGATCCCGACAATCCGGGCTGGCACACCTGGCAGCTGAACGATCCAACCCGGTTCAACAGCTGGATGTTTCCCAAGCTACTGGTCCGGGCAGAATCCGCCAGCAAAGCGCGACTGCGGATGTTCCCTGAACACCGCCACACCAATTTGGGTAACAATATCCACGGCGCCGCGGTGATGGCTCTGATCGATATCGGCCTTTTCGCCTGTTCCCGGCAGCTGGGGATTATCGAAGCAGGCACGGCGGTGACGCTTGACCTGTCAGTCCAATTCATCGGCGCGGGCAAGCCCGGTTTGCCCTGTGACGCGGTTACCGAACTGCTTAAGGAAACTCGGCGGCTCGTATTCCTGCGCGGGATTGTCGAGCAAGGCGAAGGCGAGATCATCGCCGCCTATTCCGGCACGATCCGCAAACCGACCGCACCCAGATGACCCGGGTTC
>JANMHL010000339.1:0-4652 GCA_031375125.1 Novosphingobium sp.
TCGCTGGACAAGTGGGAGGACTACACCCGCGCCAAGGAAGGCGTGTTCTTCCACACCGACACTGCCGACGCACCCTGGACGGTGATCAAGTCGGATTGCAAAAAGCGCGCGCGGCTGAATGCGATGCGGTTCGTGCTGAAAGCCTTTCCCTATGACGGCAAAGACGCAGGCGTACTGGGAACGGTCGATCCGCTGCTGGTCGGGCGGGCCAATGCGATCTTTGAACGCGGCGAACAGGCCACCCCGCCATCGCCGAGCGATTGACGGCGCTTGATTGCGCGCGGCGCGGTCCCTACCGCGCTGACACCGCAACGTCAGGAAGCCACCATGCCGCAGATCACCGCCAACGGGATTACGATTGAATACGAAGCCCACGGCGATCCCAAAAACCCACCACTGCTGCTGGTCATGGGGCTGGGCGCGCAGATGACACTGTGGCCGATCGAGCTGATCGAGGCGCTGACCGCGCGCGGCTATTACGTGATCCGGTATGACAACCGCGATATCGGGCTGAGCGAGAAATTCGGCCATGCCGGGGTGCCTGACGTGCGCAAGGTCGCGCTGATGAAGCTGTTCGGCCTGCGCCCAAAGCTGCCCTACCGGCTGGCCGATATGGCCGCCGACGCCGCCGATCTGCTGCGGGCGCTGGGGATCGACAAGGCCCACGTGGTTGGCGCGTCGATGGGTGGGATGATTGTCCAGCTGCTCGCCGCCAACCATCCGGAAAAGGTTTTGAGCATGACCTCGGTGATGTCGACCACTGGCAACCGCCGTCTGCCCCGGCCCCGGCCCGAAGCCCTAAAGGCGCTGATGGACCGCCCGCCCGCCAATGCGACGCTCGATCAGGTCGTGCCAGTGGTCATCAACGTCTCACGCGCGATTGGCAGCCCGGCCTATCCGGTGCCTGAAACACGGTTGCGCGAACGGATCGAACGCGATTTCCACCGCAGCTTCTATCCGCAAGGCGCAGCCCGGCAGCTGGCCGCAATCATTGACGATGGCGATCGCCGGGCCCGGCTGAAACGGATCGGCGCGCCCAGCCTGGTGATCCACGGGATCGACGATCCGCTGGTCCCGGTCGAAGGCGGCCGCGATACCGCCGCGAACATCCGCGGGGCCAAGCTGCACGAGATCAAGGGTATGGGCCACGATCTGCCGCTGGAACTGGTCGAGGAAATCTCCGACGTGATCGCAAGTCATGCCCAAGGGCGCTGATCAGTCCGCCTGACCGCAGAAACTGCACACGGATCACGGAGTTCCCCTGGCTTTCCGGGCTTTGGAAACTGCTGCAATTCGGGCCTTGACCGATGCCCTGGCGAGAACTCTCCGTTCATCCCACATAACAAACGACTCAGCGTGCGTCGAAATTTGGGATGTTGACAGTTGGCCGCCGAAAGCGGATTTTGATGTTCTGGGATTCTGTGGCCCGCAGAGCGCCGTTTCCCTCCTTAAAAAATCATCATGGGTCGCAAACGCGAAGTCGCCTTTCAGGGGACGACTTCCGGTTGCTCTGTTTCATCCCTGTATGAAGAGGATGCCGAAATGAGAACGATTGCTTTGGTGGCTCTTGCCGCCTTTGTTGCTGCGCCCCTAGCAGGCGCTTCTCCCACCAGTACTGCGGACTATACCGTTTTTGCCCCGTCAAAGATTCCCACGATGCAGACATGGAAGACGCGTCTGATCAAGGATCTTGACTACATGCTTACGGTCAGTGGCTGGCGCGGTGTTTACCGCCAAAGCACCACCGGCTTTGCGGTCGTTGAGTTCCGTTGCGGTGCCGATGGGCGCGCGCACGAAATCACTTTGGTGCAAAGCTCGAAGAATCGCTACGTGAACAAATCGGCGTTGCGCGCAATTGAGGGCCTGCGGAAACTGCACCCGATGCCTGCCGGACTGGTAACCGGCCAGAAGGTTCGCGCCAACATCATAATCGCTGAAGATAGCGACGAATTAGACCAGCAGCTGCACAATTTGCGCAAGGCCGCCCCGCCTCGCGGCGTTGCCTCGAACGATGGCGAACGGGTGATTGTCCTCAACGCCGGACTTGGCGTTCAAGGCTGATGTTCAATCGTCTTTGATCGCTTGTGCCGTCGCATCTGCCTGGCTCTGCGGACAGGCGGATGCGGCGATGCTGCTGACCATGGAAGGCCGTCTCCAATTGGCCTGCGGTTTGAGATAGGCACTGTGTTAGCAGCATCAAGCACCCCGCAAAATCACTTTCGCGCGCTCACTTTGCGCAACAAGATTGCGGCGCTCGATTCTTTCCATGTCAACGCCTGTGGGGCGTTTTCAGCGGACAAAAATATTTTCAAATTTCATTTTGACTCTTGCGCTCGGGCACACTGCCCGGTTTCCGGCGCGTCGCTGCACTGCGCCATGAATCTTGTCCCCACTGTTTGCCCCCAGCGATGGTTAGCCCACGATTTACCCTCTTGCGCCCGATTCAGGATGCGGCACTATAGATAGTGGTTGGGCATCAGGGGTGACCTACTAGACCTAGATTCATACGGTGCAGCGCGGTTCGCGCAGCGGGGTACGATTCGGGTCTGGATTGGGCGCCTTGATGAACTGGACCGGGGATGAAATCGGGAAAACTTTTTCTCGTTTTGTTCTCGCCATTGGAATAGGCTGGACGCTTGCCTGCTGATTCGGATGAACCGGAATTTTTGGTGCGCTGCAATGGCGCACGGGGCTGAACAGAATAACAGGGGCATGACGTGGATTTCAGAAACGGAGAAGAGCCGAGCATGGCCGAAGTAGAGGCAGCGCTGGCGGATGATACCGCATCGGGTGAAGCTCAGGTCAAGGCTCCGGCCAAGAAGGAGGCGGGTGCAGGCCCGGCGCTGGGAATGAGCGACAAGAACGATGCGGGCACCGCTGCCCTGGTAGAGCAACTCGGCGCTGCTGCGCTGGCTGGTGTGGCTGCGGCCTCGGCCCCGGCAGACGACGATTCAAAGGCGATCCACGCCCGCCGGTTCGCGATCGAGGTCGATCATGCCCGCGACGCGCTGCTGACCGATTTTGGCCGCGAAACGCTCGACGACCGCTATCTGCTCCCCGGTGAGCGCTATCAGGATCTGTTCGCCCGCGTTGCGGCGGCCTATGCCGATGATGAGGCCCACGCCCAGCGGCTGTACGACTACATCAGCCGCCTGTGGTTCATGCCGGCCACCCCAGTGCTGTCGAACGGCGGCACCAATCGAGGCCTGCCGATTTCGTGCTACCTCAATTCGGTTTCGGACAGCCTTGAAGGGATCGTCGGGACCTGGAACGAAAACGTCTGGCTGGCTTCGCGCGGCGGCGGGATCGGGACTTATTGGGGCAATGTTCGCGGAATTGGTGAGCCGGTTGGCCTGAACGGCAAAACCTCGGGCATCATTCCGTTCGTCCGGGTGATGGATTCGCTGACGCTGGCGATCAGCCAAGGTTCACTGCGGCGCGGTTCGGCTGCTTGCTATCTCGATGTCAGCCATCCGGAAATCGAAGAATTCCTCGAAATCCGCAAGCCATCGGGCGATTTCAACCGCAAGGCGCTGAACCTGCACCACGGCGTGCTGTTGACCGACGATTTCATGGAAGCGGTGCGGGCTGGCGACGAATTCCACCTGCGCAGCCCCAAGGACGGCTCGATCCGCAACACGATCGATGCCCGCGCCCTGTTCCAGAAGCTGGTTGAGACCCGCCTCGCCACGGGTGAGCCCTATATTGTCTTCTCCGATACGGTGAACCGGATGATGCCCAAGCATCACCGCGATCTGGGGCTGAAGGTTTCGACCTCAAATCTCTGCTCGGAAATCACCTTGCCGACCGGGATCGACCACCTTGGCAATGACCGCACTGCGGTCTGCTGCCTGTCCTCGCTCAACCTTGAAACCTGGGACGAATGGCACGCCGAAGAAAACTTCGTCGAAGACGTGCTGCGGTTCCTCGACAACGTCCTGCAGGACTATATCGACCGCGCGCCCAAGGAAATGGACCGCGCCAAGTATTCGGCGATGCGCGAACGCAGCGTCGGAATGGGCGTCATGGGCTTCCACTCGTTCCTCCAGAAAAAGGGCATCGGCTTTGAAACCGCGATGGCCAAGGTCTGGAACCTCAAGATGTTCAAGCGGATCTCGGCCAAGGCTGACGAAGCCAGCCTGATGCTGGCGCAGGAACGCGGGGCTTGCCCCGATGCGGCCGATATGGGCGTGATGCAGCGGTTCAGCTGCAAGATGGCAATCGCGCCGACCGCGTCGATCAGCATCATCTGCGGCGGCACTTCGGCGTGCATCGAGCCGATCCCGGCCAACATCTATACCCACAAGACGCTGTCGGGCAGCTTCGTGGTCAAGAACCCTTACCTCGAAAAGCTGCTGGCTACGAAAAGCAAGGATTCGAACAACGTCTGGAATTCGATCCTCGAACACGGCGGGTCGGTCCAGCACTTCGATTTCCTCAGCCAAGAGGAAAAGGACGTGTTCAAGACCAGCTTTGAAATCGACCAGCGCTGGCTGCTCGAATTCGCCGCTGATCGCACGCCCTATATCGATCAGGCGCAATCGCTGAACCTCTACATCCCCGCCGATGTCGAAAAGTGGGACCTGATGCAGCTGCATCTGCAGGCCTGGGAAAAGGGCATCAAGAGCCTGTACTACCTGCGCTCAAAGTCG
>JANMHL010000342.1:0-7016 GCA_031375125.1 Novosphingobium sp.
CGGTGTCAGCGCGGTAGGGACCGCGCCGCGCGCAATCAAGCGCCGTCAATCGCTCGGCGCTGGCGGGGTGGCTTGTTCGCCGCGTTCAAAGATCGCATTGGCCCGCCCGACCAGCAGCGGATCGACTGTGCCGAGTACGCCTGCGTCCTTGCCGTCATAGGGAAACGCGTTCAGCACGAACCGCATCGCGTTGAGCCGCGCGCGCTTTTTGTCGTCGCTCTTGATCACGGTCCAGGGGCACAGATCGCTGTCGGTCGCTGCGAACATAGCTTCCTTGCCAGCGGTATATTTGTCCCACTTGTCGAGGCTGGCCAGATCAATGTGCGACAGTTTCCACTGCTTGAGCGGATGGACCTTACGTTCCGTAAACCGGCGCAGCTGCTCCTCGCGGCTGACCGAGAACCAGAACTTGATCAGGTGGATCCCCGACCGGACCAGATTGCGTTCAAATTCAGGGGCTTCGCGCAGGAACTCTTCGTATTCCTGATCGCTGCAGAACCCCATGACGTGTTCAACCCCGGCGCGGTTGTACCAGCTGCGGTCAAACAGCACCATTTCGCCCTTGGTCGGCAAGTGCCGGGCATAGCGCTGAAAATACCACTGGCCGCGCTCGGTCTCGCTCGGCTTATCCAGCGCCACGACGCGGGCACCGCGCGGATTGAGGTGCTCCATGAAGCGCTTGATCGTCCCGCCCTTGCCGGCCGCATCGCGCCCTTCGAACAGGATGATGACCCGCGCCCCGCTTTCGCGGACCCAGCCTTGCAACTTGAGCAATTCGGCCTGGAGCAGGAACTTCTCGCGCTCATAGTCCTTGCGCAACATTTTGTATTTATAGGGATATCCGCCGTCCTGCCAGCCCGCTGCCAGTTCGTTGCTGGTAGCGCGCAAGGGGATCGACTGTTCGGGCAGGCCCAAATGCGCGCGCAGCCGCGCGGCATCATCAGGCGCGGCTCCGGCGATCAGCGCTTCGAGTTCGTGAAGCGCGCCGCGCGCGGCCATCGCTTCGGCGGCGACAAGAATCCCTTGTTCAGCCGCAACCATGCGTTCACCGGCGATGCTCGCGCCAATTGCAGCGGCATCGCGTTGGCCGGATTGGGATGCAGGATCTTCGCTCATGTCTTCGCAAACTGTGTTGCTGCCAAAATGTTGCAATTTCGTGGCATCGGCGCTGCAAATCTACGGCACCAGCACGGTGTCTTTCGCTTCGGCCAGCAGCGCCGGATAGTCCAGCGTGTAATGCAGGCCGCGGCTTTCGTGCCGGGCGAGGGCGGAGCGGACGATCAGTTCGGCGCATTGCAGCAGGTTGCGCAGTTCAATCAGGTCGGTCGAAACGCGGAAGTGGGCGTAATATTCCTCGGTCTCACCGGTCAGCATCGCGATCCGGTGCTTGGCCCGTTCGAGCCGCTTGGTGGTGCGGACGATCCCGACATAGTTCCACATGAACCGGCGGATTTCGCCCCAGTTCTGCTTGATCACCACCTCTTCATCCGAATCGGTTACGCGGCTTTCGTCCCAGGCGCGAACCGGCGGCGGGGCATCAAAGCTGTCCCACTGCGCCAGGATATCTGCCGCCGCCGCCTCACCGAACACGAAGCATTCGAGCAAGGAGTTGGAGGCAAGGCGGTTGGCGCCGTGCAGGCCAGATTCGGTGCATTCGCCCGCCGCATAAAGCCCCGGCAGGTCGGTGCGGCCCGCAAGATCAATCATCACCCCGCCGCAGGTATAGTGCTGCGCCGGGACCACCGGGATCGGCTGGGTGGTCATGTCGATCCCCAGGCCAAGCAGCTTTTCGTGGATGTTGGGGAAGTGTGTCCGGACGAATTCGGGCGGTTGATGGCTGATATCGAGATGAACGAAATCGAGCCCGTCGCGCTTGATCTCGCTGTCATTGGCGCGGGCAACGACATCGCGCGGGGCGAGTTCGGCGCGCTCGTCATAGTCGGGCATGTAGCGGTGCCCGGTGCGCGGGTTGAGCAAGTGCCCGCCTTCACCGCGAACCGCCTCGGTGATCAGAAAGTTTTTGACGTCGAGGTTATAGAGGCAGGTCGGGTGGAACTGCATCATTTCCATATTGCCGACCCGGCAGCCGGCCCGCCAGGCCATCGCGATCCCATCCCCGGTCGCGCCGCGCGGGGCCGTGCTGAACTGATAGACCCGGCCCGCGCCGCCGGTCGCCAGGATCGTGGCGCGGGCAGTGTGCGCGGCAACTTTGCCGGTCTGCTCGTTCAGCGCATAGACCCCCCAGACCCGGCCCGAGCCTGAATAGCGCTCCTCATGCTTGCCAGTGATCAGATCGATACAGGTCTGGTGCGGCAGCAGTGTGATGTTGGGATGCGCCTCAGCCGCCTTGACCAATGCGGCCTGCACCGCCCAGCCGGTGGCATCAGCGACATGGACAATCCGGCGGTGCGAATGGCCCCCTTCGCGGGTCAGGTGCAGCGCCTCACCCTCATGGTTAAACGGCACGCCCAGTTCGACCAGCCGGTCAATTGCGTGCGGCGCGCGTTCGATCACGAATTCGACCGTCTCCAGCCGGTTCAACCCGGCGCCCGCAACCATCGTATCGTGAATGTGGTTTTCAAACGTATCGCCCGCATCAAGCACCGCTGCGATCCCGCCCTGCGCCCAGGCAGTGGAACCACCGGTCAGCTCGCCTTTGGCCAGGACGAGGACTTTGACTTTGTCGGCCAAGGCCAGCGCGGCGGTGAGGCCCGCTGCGCCAGAGCCGATGATGATGACGTCGTGAGTCATGCGATTGGTGCCCCATCGGCATAGCAGTTGATCGCAATCGAGATGCGCTCACTGGTGGCAGAATTGACTTCGACGGCGTGTTCTAGCCAGCCGGGGAAGACAACGAATTCTCCGGCAGCAGGGCTATGGCTGGTGACCGAATAGCAATTGGGACCATCGCCCTTGATCCCGGTCAGGTTGACCCCGGGTCGCGGATCGCGAAACAGGAGATCGCCGCTGCCCTGGGGCGCGCGCAGGTAAAAGACCCCGGCGAGTGCCGAACGGGGGTGCATATGAAAATGGTTGAAGCCACCTGGCTGTTGCAGGTTAGCCCAGCCGCGCAGGTGGTAGTCGGGTTTTGGCACCGGCTCGATTTCGCTCCAGGCCAGATCGAAGCAGTTCCGCGCGGCCCGCTCAAGCTCTGCAAAGCCGGAGTGTTCGAGCAGCGACCGCGAACTTGTCCAGCCGCCCCGATTTGAGCTGCCGTGGGTCGGCTCGCTGCGCGACCATTGGCTGATCGTCTCGATCCACTCGGATGATATCGCGGCAAGTTCGTCCAATTGGAATACCCAAACGCGGGTCGGAAACAGGTCAAATCGATTAAGAGTGGTGTGCATTTTGCCGATTATGGACACTTGGTCGGAAAACTTCAATTCTTGACTGTTTCTTCAAGCTATCGGGCTATCCGGGGCAATCAGCTGCAAAGGCAGTTTTTCGGGTCGCAATGGAAGAGTGCCGCATTGACGGAGCGATGTTTGTCGCCCGCCGCTCAGCTCTCTTGCACCCAATTGGCCGCAAACTGGTGGCCACCAAACAATCTTACAGGGAGTACTTTGATGAAAGCGATTCTTGCAAGCGCCGTCGTGGCGCTAATGCCAACTGCAGTCATGGCCGAAGAGGCCAAAACGACTGCCGATGGTTTCGTCTCGATTGCAGCCGGCTACAGCGGGCAGCAAGACGGCGACTACTCTTACCAAAACACCTACAGCTCAGGCACGGGGACCAACGATGGTAAAGTGGATGGGCCGGACTTCGAATTGCGCGCCACCGGAGCGGTGCCGATCCGCGGCGCGCTGGGCGCCCAACTCGATGGCGTGTTTTCGCGGACCTATTACAAAGTCAGTGATTGCGGTGGCTGCTCCACCTATCATTCGGACGATTCAACGGTCGCGGCGCATATCTTTGTGCGCAATCCCGACAAGGGGCTGCTCGGTGTCGTCGTCCAGCGCAGCACCACGAATGTTGGTGGCTCTAGAGGCCAATCCACCTTCCTGATTGGTGGAGAGGGCAAGCTTTATATGGGCCGGGTCAGCTTTGGCGGGCAGATGGCTTATGGCGTTGTTGATGGTAATAATTCTTACGATAACAATGGCCCGTTCGCGGCGATGAAGTTGCGGTATTTTCCTTCCGACAACTTCATGCTTGAGGTCCGTGGGGAACACGCGCAGTTGAAGCAAAAGCCGGGATCGAACAGTGGTTATGACTGCCCTGACTATTGCTACACTGTCAAAAACACCATGTGGGATCTGGGCGGAAAGGCCGAATATCGGCTGAGCAATTCGGGTTTCAGCCTGTTCGCCGAAGCAGATTATCGCAATCTTGATAATCGCAGCAACTACGTCGACTTCCCGTCGTATTTTTCAAACAATCAACGCAAGTCGACTAATCTGCGCGCTATGGTTGGCCTGAAGGTCAGCTTTGGTTCCAAATCATTGTTTGAACGCGATCGGTCAGGCGCTGGTCTGGATCCGGTGCGTCCGTTCAACGCTTCGGCATTCAGCTTCGAAGAATAAGCTACACGCTTATGCGGCATTTCAAGGCGATCCCCTTTGCGGGGGGTCGCCTTGTTTTTGGGTCACGCCGCCGCAGCCGCCGAACTGGTCAAGCTGACAAACACATCCTCAAGATCAGCCTCACGCGTAGTCACATCGACGATGCTGAAGCCCAGCCCTTGGACCAGCGCCAGCACTTCACCAGCATTGGTGCGGTCCATGTTGTAGGTAATTTCCAGCGTCCGTTCGCCGGTCAGCTCGCACTTGTGGAAGGCCGCGTGCGTTGGGGCCGTGCCGACATCCCTGTCGAGCGTGACCACCAGCACTTTTTCCCGCCCCATCGCCACCAGTTCGCGGGTCGGCTTGTTGGCAATCAATTGGCCGTGGTTGATAATCGCAATCCGGTCACACAGCTCCTCGGCTTCTTCGAGGTAGTGAGTGGTGAGGACCACGGTGACCCCGTGGGCGTTAAGATCGCTGACCAGTTCCCACAGCTGGCGGCGCAGTTCGACGTCAACCCCGGCGGTCGGTTCATCCAGCACGATTACCGGCGGGGTGTGGACCAGCGCCTTGGCGATCAGCAGGCGGCGCTTCATTCCGCCCGAGAGCGTGCGGGAATAGGCATCGGCCTTGTCGGCCAGATGGACTTGGCCCAGCAGTTCCAAGCTGCGCCGTGCGGCCTTGGGCACGCCATAGAGCCCGGCCTGATTTTCCAGCACTTCGAACGGAGTAAAGAACGGATCGAACACCACTTCTTGCGGGACAATCCCGATCGAGCGCTTGGCGTTACGGCTGTCCTGGTCGATATCAAAACCCCAGATATCCGCCGATCCGCCGGTTTTCATCACCAGCCCGGCGAGGATATTGATCAGGGTTGATTTGCCCGCGCCATTGGGGCCGAGCAGGCCGAAAATCTGCCCTTGGGGAACATCAAAGCTGACCCCTTTGAGCGCGTGTTTGGCCGGAGCGGCGCCGGCTGGGGCATAGACCTTTTCGAGGTCGCGGATGCGGATTGCTGCTGGGGTTTCCATTTGCAACGCTTAGCGGCTGGGCCAAGGCTGCGTAAAGCCCGGAATTGCGCGCAACGCCGCCCAGTTCCTAATCACCCGTTAACCATGCCGGTGCAGAAGCCCTTCATGCGCGCTGGGTTAGGGATTGAAACATGAACTGGGGGGTTCCTTTTCGCCGCGTGCCAACGCAGCGCCTGCTTCGCGGCCTTTGCGCCGCGACGGCGCTGACTTGCGCGCTGCCCGCTCAGGCTCAAACCGCGACGACTGGAGCTCAGGCAACGATTGTCGAACCGCTTGGGTTGATCAAGGTTCAAGACCTCGTATTCGGCCGGATCGCGGCGCGAACCACGGCGGGCACGGTTACGGTCGATCCCAACACCGGGGTGTGCACAGTGACCGGCCCGATCCTGCGGGTCGGCAATTGCCACTATGCCGAATTTGCCGGGATGGGCGTGCGGCGCTTTACTGTGCGGATCCAGGTTCCGACCACGTTGACGCTGATCGGTCCGGGCGGCGCAACCATGGTGGTGAACAATTTCACGCTCGGTACCGTGCCGGGGCTGGTCTACATTGGCGGCAACGGTAACGGGCTTGGCAATGGCAACCGGCGCTATCAGATCACCTCGAGCACCGGCATTTTCACCATGCGGGTTGGCGGGCGGCTGAATGTCGGGGCCAATCAGGCCCCCGGCGTCTATACCGCCACATTCCCGGTTGCAGTGAATTACCAGTAGGCTGGAAATGCCGCTTCGGCACTGCTAAGGCCGCCGCCATGAGCACACAGCCCGAAACCGCAATCGTCACCACCACCCGCGTTTCCTGCGATGGCGCCACTGGTATCCCCGGCGGCGCAGCGCTGGGCCATCCGCGCGTTTGGCTGGAAATCGACGAGAGCGGCATGACCGAATGCGGCTATTGCGACAAACGCTTTGTGTTGAAGGGCGGCCCGGCCGATCAGGCTGCGGCCTAGCCATTCGCCGCTCAGCCCCTATATCGGGGTTATGACCGCATTTGACCCCCGCTCGCTGCTTTACCGCCAGATTGACCCCGCCCGTGCGCAGGCGCTGACCGCCGACGCTTTGGCGCGGTGTGATGATGGCGAGCTTTATATGCAATTCAGCGCCAGCGAGACTTTCGCGTTTGACGATGGCCGCCTGAAAACCGCCGATTATTCGCGCGACGCCGGGTTCGGGTTGCGCGGGGTTTCGGGCGAGATGACCGGGTTTGCCCATGCCAACGAGATCAGCGAGGCGGCGATCCGCCGGGCCGGGGAAACGCTGCAATTGCTCGATCCCGCCACGGCCCAGCCCAGCCCGCCGCCGCGCCAGAACAACCGGCACCTCTATACCGATCTCTCGCCGCTCGATGGGCTTGCGTTTGCGGCCAAGTTGTAGCTGCTCGAGTCGTTCGCCGGCGGCGCTCGCGAGCGGGTTCCGGGGGTCGCGCAGGTCACTGCCATTCTGGCCGCCAGTTTGTCGGTGGTCGAAATTGTCCGCGCCGATGG
>JANMHL010000378.1:0-7574 GCA_031375125.1 Novosphingobium sp.
TCCTGTCGCTTGCGCAACCGATCTTCTTTGATCGATTCTGTAGTGATCACGGTGACCGGCACATAGCTCGTCGCCAAAGCAGGGACCGCCACCGCCATAACCAGCAAAATCGCCAAGGAACGCTTCATCGCGCCATCCCCCCTTGTCGCCGGTCGCGGCCAAGGCTGGATACTACCGCATTTTCAGATAACTACCAGCCGGCGTCAAACCCGCGGATCGGTTAGGCCGGAGTGACCGAATAGCCAAGCCGCGGAACATGGACATTGATCTGGCCCAGCTCCGGCACATCGCGCGTCACCGACAGGCTGAACTGGGTAGACCCGGCAAACGCGCCCTCAATCGGATCCCGGCCATAGTCGCTTGCGGCCAGCGCGACCGGATGACCCAGCAATACCGTGTCGCGCGCCAAGCAACCGATGGTGACCGGCTGGGACGCCGCCGCAATCGCCAGGGTGTCTGCCGGGGTGATTTCGGTGCGAAGGCCATGGCCGATCGAACCGACCCGGTCATACCAGGCGTCAAACCCTGCGATGTCCTCAAACTGGTCAGCCAGCCCGGGGCAAAAGGTCCGCAGGAACCAGAAGTTGTAGTAGGCCGCAGCATCGGCAAGGCAGGGCCGATCACCATTCAGGAAGGCCTGTCCATCCTCCAGTTGCTGCGCCAGCAGCGCAGCATGGGCCTGAATTTGGGTCAGCGCAAAAGGGGCATGTGCCTTCATTGCTGCGACATTGAAAGGTTGGCCGCTCAGTGCTTCACGATCTTTGATAAAGGCTGGATCGACACCATCGCCGATCGAGCCAAAGATCGCCAAGACTGCAGACTGGAACAGCCCCTTGTCGGCCCATTGCTCGATCGCAGTGGCCAGCGTTTGGCTGCCGGCCGGATAGAGCGGCGGCTGGGGAAAGCGGCGATCAAGTTCACGCACGATTAGTGCGCTGTCGCAGTAGATATCGGCGCCGAGCTGCATGACCGGAATGCGGCGGTACCCACCGGTCAGCTGGATCAAGTCGGGTTTGGGCATGATTACCGGCTGCTGCGCCGCGCGCCACGCCAGCCCTTTGATGCCGAAGCAAATCCGAACCTTCTCGGAAAACGGAGATGAATCATAGTGATGGAGAATGACGTCTGGCATCGTGCGCAGCCCCTTAACTTGATGTTTGCGGGCTGAATCGACAGCCTGCCCTAAAACCGCCGCGAAACCGCAAACTCTGCCGCTTCGGCCATCGCCGCCTTCGCCTCGCTGGCCGGGAACATCGCCAGTGCGTTGATCGCGCGCTGGGCATAGTGGCGGGCGCGTTCACGGGTGGCGTTTACGGCATCGTGGCGAGCGATTAGTTCCACCGCATGGGCGAGGTCAGCGTCCGACGCGCGGTGGCCCAGGATCGCGTCTTTCCAGAAGGCGCGTTCTTCAGCGGACCCACGGGCATAGGCCAGGATCACCGGCAGGGTCATCTTGCCCTCACGGAAATCGTCGCCCTTGCCTTTGCCCATTTCACCGGCTTCGGAATCGTAATCCATCGCATCGTCAACCAGCTGGAAGGCGATGCCGAGGTTGCGGCCGTAATCATCGAGCGCCCGTTCCTCTGCCTCGCCCTTTTCGGCCACAACCGCAGCGATCCGGGTGGCGGCAGCGAACAGCGCGGCGGTTTTGGAGCCGATGATTTTGAGGTAGCGGTCCTCGCTCGTTTCGATCTGGCGGGCGGCGGTCAACTGATCAACCTCGCCTTCCGAAATCACCGAGCTGGCGTTCGAGAGGATCTTGAGGACTTTCAAGGACCCGTCCTCGACCATCAGTTCAAAACTGCGGGTGAACAGGAAATCGCCGACCAGCACGGTCGCGGGATTGCCAAAGATCAAGTTGGCGGCGGCCTTGCCCCGGCGCATTTCGCTGCCATCGACAACATCATCATGCAACAGCGTGGCGGTGTGGATGAATTCGACTGCGGCGGCTAGCTTGTGGTGCCGCGTGCCGTGGTAATCGCACAGCGCTGCTCCGGCCAAAGTCAGCATCGGCCGCATCCGCTTACCGCCACCGGCGATCAGGTGCCCGGCCAAGGCCGGGATCAGCGGGATCTCGCTTTGCATCCGGTCAAGGATCACGGCGTTGACGGCATTCATGCCGCTGGCAGTCAGCGCCATGATGGGGCCGAGCGAAGGCTCGGTTTCGCGGGGCCTGAGGGGGATCACTTCGGCGCTCATGCAGCGGGCATTGGCTGCGCGGGGGACGCTTGGCAAGTGCAAAGCGGGCAATGGTCTTGCGCAAAAACTCATGCTAGCGAACGCATATGACCGACCAGACCCTCGACAGCTTTCGCGCTAGCATCGACAATATCGACGCCGCGCTGATCCACATCCTGGCCGAACGCTTTCGGATCACCAAGGCGGTCGGTGCCTACAAGGCCGAAAATGCCCTGCCCGCCAGCGATCCGGGCCGCGAGGAACGCCAGATCGCGCGGTTGCGTAAATTGGCCGGCGACGCCCAGCTCGACCCCGAATTTTCCGAGAAGTTCCTGCGGTTTATCATTCAGGAAGTGATCCGCCACCACGAACAGGCGGCGGGGAAGTAGCGCTTACTTCGCCCCGTCGCTGATCCAGCGGCTGGTGATGATCGCAAACCCGGCGGCCTGCGCCACGCCCTCGCTTTGTGCAGCAGCAGAGCGCAAAGCCGCGGGGTCCTTGGCGGTGCAGACGGCCTCTGCCAGGGTCAATCCAGCGAAGGGCTGATCGGTGGTGAAGTTGGGCTTGCCGTTCTTATCCTTGGGATTTTTCGGCATCGGGCCGCACAGCACCGGCCAACGTTTGGTTTCGGTAATCAGCCCGGCAGAGTCGCGGACGATTGGTTTGACCGCTATATAGAGGTACATGGCTTTGCGGTCTGCAGCGGCCGGTGCGCCGCCTGTTCCAGCGGGCGGCTCCACAAATATCTGGTCGATCTGCGGCGTGCCATCGGCCAGTACGTGCGCCACCGGTTGCCATTTGCTGGTATCAAACCGCGCCGCCGCTGCTGCCGGATCGGTGCCAACCGGCGGGCCGGAATAGGCATTGCCGCGGATCATCATTGGCTGGGCACATTCCGGCCACTGCGCCAGTGTTTTGGCGGGGTCGACCACGCAATCGGGCGTATCCAGATTGGCCCACAGCCCGTCCTTTAACTGCGGACCAGACGCCGCATCGAACCACGGCTGTTCGGACACGACCATATTGCAAGCAGACAGCGAAACCAGCGCCAGCGCTGCAAAGACAGCTTTCGCATTCGTCATCGCTATTTCCCCCTCGCCCGGGGCAGCCGCAGCTTGACCAGCAGCCCGCCCAGATCTTCACTCTCGTCCAAAATTACGCTGCCGCCGTATATCTCAGCCACATCGCGGACAATCGCCAGACCCAGCCCGGTGCCGGGCTTGCCAGTATCGAGCCGCGCCCCGCGATCGAATATCCGGGTGCGTTCTTCGGCGGGAATGCCCAGGCCGTCGTCTTCGACCCAGACCTCGCACCAGTTTGGCTCGCCCGTTGGGTCGAGCGTCACGAACACCGAACCGCCGCCATATTTGGCCGCGTTCTCGATCAGGTTGCCGAGGATTTCGTCGAGATCCTGCCGTTCAATCGCGACAAAGGCCGTGCGGTTGCCATCCAGATCAAACCGGGCCTTTTCATAGAGCACAGTCACGGCCCGCAACACCGCCTCAACGCTTTCGCCGACACTGGCGCGGGCTTGCCCGACCGCGCGGCGGCCAACGGCGCGGGCCCGGGCGAGGTGATGATCGACCTGGCGGCGCATTACCGCAGCTTCACGAATAACCGTATCGGGCAGGTCTTCGGCCCGCGCGGTTGCGGCGTTCATCACCACGGTCAGCGGCGTCTTGAGCGCATGGGCGAGGTTTCCGGCATGGGTCCGCGCCTCCTCGGCCTGCCGTTCGGAATGGGCCAACAATCCGTTGAGCTCCTCGACCAGCGGCTGCACTTCCAATGGCAACGGCTCGGTCACGCGGTTGGCGCCGGAACTGCGCATCTTCTGGATTGCCAGCCGGACCCCTCGCAACGGGCCAAGGCCCAGCCAGGTCTGCAGCATCGCCATCATCAGCAGGCCAAGCCCCAGCACTGCAAAACTGCGGACCAGAATGCGCCGGACCCGGCCAATCTGCTCGTCCAGTTCAGCGCGCTTTTCGGCGACGGTAAACCACCACATGGTGTCGCTACCGGGCAGCTGGATGGATCGCTCCATCACCCGCAGCGGCTCGCTGGGGAACTGGCTGCTGTCGTAAACGTGCGCTTCCTTGTCGGTATGCCCGGCGCGAACATCGAGCGAGCGATCCCACAGCGAACGCGACGGGAAATCATCGTGGCCGGCCCCCCGGATTTGCCAATAAAGCCCGCTGTTTGGTTCTAGCAGGCGCTGGTCACCCAGCGGCCGATTGAGGAACACCTCGCCATCCTGACCGACTTCGGCCGAGGCAATCATGCCGTTCAGCAGGTTGCCCAATTGCGCATCGAAATTGCGGGTAACCTGCCCCGTCAGCGTCTTGTCGAGCGCCAGCCCGCCGCCCAGCAGCAGCACCGCGATCCACGCCGCCGCGATCAGCATCATCCGGGTCGAGAGCGATCCGGTGTGGGGAATGGGGGCCGGATTGGCGGAACTCAAAAGCCCCTCCTCTTCAGGGGAGGGGTTGGGGTCGGGACTGTCGTTTTCAGCATAGATTTCGGAGATGGACAGGTCCCACCCCCAACCCCTCCCCCAAGGGGTAGGGGCCTAAGAAGAACCTTGTCCGCCACGCAGTCCTTTAACCCCGACCCGGTCCAGCCGGATCGTCGAGGCTGTAGCCCAGCCCGCGGATCGTGGTGATCACGTCGGCGCCCAGCTTTTTGCGAATGCGGGTCACGAACACTTCGATGGTGTTCGAATCGCGGTCAAAATCCTGATCATAGATATGTTCGATCAGTTCGGTCCGGCTGACCACCTTGCCCTTGTGGTGGAGCAGATAGGACAGCAGCTTGTATTCCTGCGCAGTCAGTTTGACCGGCTCGCCATCCAGCGTGACCCGGCCCGACCGGGTATCCAGCCGCACGTCCCCCGCGATCAATTCGCTGCTGGTATTGCCAGAGGCCCGCCGGATCAGCGCGCGCAGGCGGGCGATCAGTTCTTCGGTCTGGAATGGCTTGGCGAGGTAATCGTCGGCCCCGGCATCAAGCCCGGCAACCTTGTCCGACCAGCTATCGCGCGCGGTCAGCACCAGCACCGGGAATTTGCGGCCTTCCTTACGCCACATCCCCAGCACGGTCAGCCCGTCAATCTCAGGCAGGCCAAGGTCGAGGATCACCGCATCATACTCTTCGGTCGAGCCCATGAAATGGCCGTCTTCGCCATCGACCGACAGGTCAACCGCATAGCCATTGGCCTCAAGCGTATTTTTCAATTGCTTGCCGAGGGTCGGTTCGTCCTCGACGATCAGAATACGCATCGCAAATTCCCCAAAAAATCTTAGCCGATCAAATGGGACCAAAGCCCATTGAGGTCAAGCAAGCGGCATCATTGCAGCTTGCGGATAACCTCGCCACTGCGGGCATCGACATCGATGAAGATCACGCGGCCATCGCGGATGAATTTCAGGCGGTAGGCCTGCGCCACCGGATCATATTCCGGCCCCAGATATTGCGCTCCGGGCATCGTCGGCAGCACCGCCCGTTCAATCTCGCTGAGCGATTTGACATTGCCGCTGCGCAGATCCTTGCGAGCCTTGCCCTGTTCATTGACAGGCCCGGCCAGCCCTGGGGCAGCGGGCAAGCACAGCGCGATGGCAGCGAGGAGAAGGAGCTTTTTCATAACAGGCTGCGATCTAATCCCAAGGGTTTGAACGCGATGTGAATGGATCAGGCATTGCGCAACCGGGCAATGTAACGGCGGCGCAGCTCAGCCGTTTGCACCCCCGGCCCGCCATTACCAATCGGCGTTCCATCGACCGAAACCACCGGCATGACCAGCGCCCCGGCAGAGGAAATGAACGCCTCCCGCGCGGCCATCAATTCGTCCGGCGTGAACGGGCGTTCTTCCACCTTCAGCCCGATTTCCCGCGCGATGTCGATCACCGACAGGCGCGTAACACCCGGCAACACGCCATGATCGACCGGGTGCGAGACCAGCACACCGCGCGCGTCGATGATATGGGCGTTGGCGCTGGTCGCCTCTGTCACAACGCCATTTTCGACCAGCCAGGCATCGTCATAGCCGCCGTCACGGGCGGCTTCCTTGGCCATCACCGGGTAGAGCAACTGGGTGGTCTTGGCCGAGCGGACCTGCCAGCGCAGATCGGGATGAAGCATCACCCGCATTCCGGTTTCGGCCATCGGATTGGCGATCAATTCCGCCTGCTGGGTAAAGGCAAATCGCGCGGGCGGCACAGGATCAGCGGGCGACAGAAAATCCCGGTCCGCCGGAGCGCCGCCGGTGACTTGCAGATAAATCCGTCCTTCGGCCAAGCCATTGCGTTCGATCAACCCGTTCAGCACGCTGGGCCAATCGGTATCATCCGCAATCCGCGCCGTCGCCATACTGCGCGCCAACCGGGCGCTATGGTGCTGCCAATTGCAAAAGCGGCCGTCCAGCACCGGGGTCACTTCATAGACCCCCTGCCCGAACAGCAGCGCGCGATCAAAGATCGGCACCCGCGCTTCGGTTTCGGGGACAAATTCGCCATTGAGCCAGACTGTACGCATGGCAACCGCTTTCAACACCTGCGCGCGCCTTGTCAACGCGCTGCTGTGCCCCTAGGTGCCGCGTCACCATGGCCGCCGCACCGATCCTCTCCTGGGAAAGCCTGGGCCTCCAGCAAGGCAACGGCTGGCTGTTCCGCGATCTCGATATGGCGATTGGCCCGCGTGACCGGCTGGCGCTGATCGGGCGGAATGGCGCGGGCAAGACCACGATGCTGCGGCTGATCGCCGGAGAGATTGAGGCGGACAAGGGCACCCGCTCGGTCCAGCCCGGCACCCGGATCGTGATGCTGGAGCAAGACCCGTTTTTCACTGGTTACGATACGCTGCTCGACTTTGCCCTGTCCGGCAACGATCCCCCGCCCCGCCACGAGGTTGAAGCCATTGCCGGGCAGCTGGGCATCGACCTCAGCCGCCATGCCGACAGCGCCAGCGGCGGGGAACGCCGCCGTGCCGCGCTCGCTCGGGCGCTGGCCAGCGAGCCAGACTTGCTGCTGCTGGACGAGCCGACCAACCACCTCGATCTGGCCGCGATTGAGTGGCTGGAGGACTGGTTGGGGCGGTACAAGGGCGCCTTCGTGGTGATCAGCCATGACCGCACCTTTCTCGAACGGTTGACCAAGGCAACCCTTTGGCTTGACCGGGGGGCGCTGCGCCGCCGCGAAATCGGCTTTGGCGGCTACGAAGCGTGGATGGAGGCGGTTTATGCCGAAGAAGCCCGCGCCGCCGACAAGCTGGATGCCAAGCTCAAGATCGAGGCACATTGGCTTGAGCGCGGAGTTACTGCGCGGCGCAAGCGCAATCAGGGCCGCCTCGAAAAGCTATGGGAAATGCGCGCGACCCGCGCTGCGATGCTCGGTCCCCAAGGCGCG